>JBCAXI010000138.1:0-7086 GCA_038534175.1 Planctomycetota bacterium
CCGAACCGCTGGAATGGCACGGGCCCGCTGGTCGCCGCGATGAGAGCCGCTCGCGGACGAGATTCGCCTGACGGTCAACCAGGAGCCCAAGGCGGCCGCGAAGTCCAAGACCATCGCGCGCCTCATGCGCCGCGATCGTGGCGTCGCCTCCAGCCTCAAGCGAGCCCAGGTGCTCCGTCGTCGCCGAATGGTCGTCTACGTCCGCGGCAACAAGGACTGGCATCAGCGCGAGAAGTCCGCCAAGGTCGCCATCGTCAAGAAGGGCGCGACCTGGGTCATGCCCTTCTCCCCCGAGCTGGCGCCCGACCTCAAGTCCATCGAGTCGTACGTCTCGATCGAGCGGGCCTGAAGCACACCGGACACCCACCTATGAACAAGATTCACTGGCGTTTCGGCGCGGTCGTTCTCGCAGCACTCGGCGCCCTGCAGGGCTGCGGCGAGGGCGCGTCGGCCCCCGAGACGCAGGCCGAGCGGCGCGTCGACGCGATCTACGAGACCCGCGGCGTCGTGACCTCGTTGCCCGACCCCGCCAATCCGATCGCCGAGTTCCGCATCCAGCACGAGCCGATCCATGACTTCCTTGATAAGGATGGCAACATGGTCGGCATGAACGCCATGGACATGTCGTTCCCGGCGCTCGCGCCCGGCGTCTCCATCGATGGCATCGGCGTCGGCGACAAGGTCGTTTTCGCCTTTGACGTCGCGTGGGACGGCGACCCGCGCTGGAGCGTGACCCGCATCGACAAGATCGACGCGGACACCGTGCTGGAATTCGGCGTGGCCGTGCCGCCCACCGGCGAGAACGACCGCGACGAAGCCGCCAACGACGATTCCTGACGCGCCGGCTCAGTGCCGACCGCTTGACCGCCTCGCAATCAACTTGCGCTCAACATGCTCTCGACATCGTCCCAATGAAAAACCCGGCGCCTGGCTCCGTCATGCCAAGCACCGGGTCTCGTGGGGGCAATGTGGGCTCCGAATCCAGGGGGCCCGTCGCCTATGCGACGTGTGCGGCCAGTTCTGGAACCATGTTTGAGTGCTCGCCTGCTGGCAGGCCGACACCCAGATGGAGCGATCCGAACGTCGGGTCCGATGGACTGCGACAGACGTGGTGTCCGATTCGGGGGCTCGGGTTCTAGGGTTCCTGAGGACAACGGCAATTTTGCGCGGTTCGAGTGGTGGGATGGAGTAGCGGGTTGAAGCCGGACCCGCGCCACAACCGCGTCAGAGCCGCTCCATCGCCATTTGCAGATCGGACCACACCTTGCCGCGATTTTCAGGCGTGTAGCTGCGAAGCAGGTAGGCCGGGTGATAGGTCGGCATCACCGCCACCTCGATCGCGGGGTAGCGATCCGACGCGTCCAACTCGAGTCCGCCCCATCGCCCCCGGAGCTGGCCCATGCTCGCGGTTGATTCGAGAATGACACGCGTCGCCGGCAGGCCCAGCGTGACGATCACCCTCGGACGCACCACCCGGATCTGGTCGAACAGGTACGGCGCGCACGCGCGCGCCTCCTCGCTCGTCGGGGTGGCGTTGTTGGGCGGGCGCGTCTTGAGCACGTTGGCGATGTACACCCGCTCGCGCGCCAGCCCCATCGCGACGATCATCTTCTCGAGGAGTTGCCCGGCGCGCCCCACGAACGGTCGGCCGGTCTTGTCTTCCTCGGCGCCGGGCGCCTCGCCGATGAACATCAGGTCGGCGTTGGGATCACCCTCGCCAAACACGATCGATTGGAAGTTGGTGACGAACGCCGCGTGGGGCGCGTCGGCCTCGTACCGCGCCCGCACCTCATCGAGCGCCGCGTCGGCATCTACGACAGGTTCCGAGACGGAGCCAGACGCAGACGCCGCGGGCTCGCGGGCGACCGAGACAGGCAGATCGGGCTTGGCCTCGACTTGCATGTGCGGCGTCGGGCGCACGCCGACGGGCACCGATTCGACGCCCATGAGTCGGAGTGTGTGCAGGTGCTGCTGGACCCGCGCGATGGTCTCGGACGCCGCGGGCGGCATGATCAGCCGTCGCTGTCGGCGGGCGTGTCATCCTCGGCCGGGGCATCGCCTTGCTGGAGGCCGTTGCGCTCGATGTACTCCGCCAGCGCGTCCTGGATCTGGTCGGGGGTGAGCTGGTCGGTCGGGCTCGGTGCCCGCTCGTCGAACGCGGGAGGCAGGTCGGGGGTGTCGCCGGTGGTCTGGGGGGCGTCCGTGGTCTGCGGGGCACCGCCGCCACCGTTGCCATCCAATGATGCGCCGCCCTCAAAGAAGGGCATCGCGAAGGCGCCGATGCCGAGGCCGACCACCAGACCGAGCACCAGCCCGGGCAGGAACGCGCGCATCGCGCCGCCGTCGCTCCCGTTGCCGTTTGCCGAACCGCTGCTCATCGTGGATCTCCTCCGCCTTGCGTCGAACCAGCCTTGCTTCGAACCAGCCTTGCTGCAAATCCGCGTTGCTCCGGACCGCCCCGCACCCAGCCGCCTCTCGCCGGGTCGCTAGCGTACCACGGCCAAGTCACCGCGTCTGCACCTCGGCGAGCTGTCCCGGGCGGATTTAGCGCAGGCGGCGCATCGCGGCGATCCACCGCGCGTAGTGGAGCAGGCCCCGAACCAGCTCACCCCGAGGCGGGGCGCCGCGGCCAAACGCCGTCTGCCAACGCCACGTCCAGTACCGCCCGCGGGGCCCACCGCGCGAACGAGCGATGGCCCACCCGATCGCGACCAGCCCGACCAGCGTGTCCCAAGCGCCCCGGGCCACTCAGCGTGGCTCTGCCGCGGCGTGGGCTCGCCGATACCACTCGGCGGTCTCGGCGAGCGCCTCGTCGAACGACCCGACAGGCTGGAAGCCCAGCAGCTCGCGGGCCAGCGCGATGTCGGCCTGCGAGTCGCGCACCTCACCCGGACGCGGGTCGGTGTGGCTCGGCGCCACGCCCACGCGGCCGAGCGTCGCCGCGAGCGATGCGGCGAGTTGATTGACGCTGACGCGGTGTCCCATCGCGACGTTGATCACCTCGCCCCGGAGGGAGTGCTCGGTGGCACCCGCCAGCAGGGTGCCGAGCACGACGCTCGCGACCGGCGTGAAGTCGCGCGTCTGCTCGCCGTCGCCGAAGACCGTCGGGGCGTCGCCCTCCAGCAGCGTGCGCGCGAACGAGGCGATCACCGCCGAGTACGCCGAGTCACCCGGCTGTCGCGGCCCAAACACGTTGAAGTACCGCAGCGCCACCGTGGAGAGGTCATACGTGCGCGCCCACGCGGCGCTGAGCGCCTCGCCCGAGAGCTTGCTCGCCGCGTAGGGCGAAAGCGGCGCGGGCGCGGCCCGCTCGTTGGCGGGCAGCGTCGCCGAATCGCCGTACACCGACGACGACGACGCGAGGACGCACCGCGCGACCCCCGCGGAGCGCACGGCCTCGAGCACCCGGGCCGTGCCGATGACATTGACCGCGAGCGTGCGCTCCGGGTCCTCGACCGAGCGCTGCACCGAGCCCACCGCCGCGAGGTGGAACACGACGCCCACGCCCGCCACCGCCTCGCGGAGCGCCGCCGGCTCAAGAATCGACGCGTGGGAGAACGTCAGCCGCTCGGGCTCGAGCTCGAGCCGCTCGGAGAGATTCTCGAGCGAGCTATTGGAGAGGTCATCGATCACCACCACGTGCGCGCCCAGATCGAGCAGCGCATCAGCGAGGTGCGAGCCGATGAAGCCCGCGCCCCCGGTGATGAGCACGCGTCGCCCCTGATAGGCGGCGCGGAGTCGATAGACGGCGTCGGCGGGAAGTCTCATGCCGCTGCGATCTTATCGACACGACCCAAGGCGCGACGGCCTGCCCAGCTTGACACGGCGTCAACGCGCGCACCCCGCCGACCACGCGGCCATGTAACAGCCACACTCATCGTGTCGTCATCGAGCATCACACCGTTGCCCAAGGTCTTCATGTACAGAACGTTCAGGGGCACCCCGCCGACCACGTCGCCAGATAGCACGAGAAGTCGCTGAGGTCGACGCCGTCGCCTCCGGTTCCGTAGACGCACGCGCCGGTCGCCGTGATGTCGGCCTGCGCGGCGCCGGTGGACCAGAGGCTCAGGTAGTAGCTGAAGTCGCTGAGTGTGACGAGGCCGTCGGGCACGCCGTTGCTCGAGCTCTCGGTCGTGATATCCGCCGGGCAGTCGGGGGCGGTGAGCGTCCAGCTGATGACCTCGGTCATGAACGTGTCGCGGATCGCCTCATCGCGAACCCACGGCGTCTCGTCGGTCACGGTCGCGGTCACGATGTCGCCCGGCTGGGCGCCCACGCCGGCCAGGTCGAGCGTGTCGGTGTCGCCGCCAACGGGGGCGCCGTTGACCGCCCATCGCACCTCGATGGTGTCGATCAGCGGGTCGACGGTGTCGACGGACAGGGTGGCGTTGCTCTCGGGATTGGGGCTGGTTGGCGTGTGCCCATCGACCACGCTCACCGTGATGTAGATCTGTCTGATAATCGCCTCGGCGCCGGGCAGATTGAACGGTCGTCCGAGGTTGCGCATCATCGAGTTATTGGTGGGGCGATAGACGCCGGTGACGGAGTAGCCGCCGCCCTGATAGGCGTTGACGGGGCTATCGAAGCCGGCGAGGGTCTCGCCGACCCAGCGCCACCACTTCTTCTGCATGTCGAGCAGTTGGCCCGCGGTGAAGGTGCTGAGGTTGACATCGAACGGCTCGCCGCCGGGCCAGGCGCTGGGCCCGCCGTAGGTGTACTCGTCGGCGAGGTTGCCGAGCGAGTGCCCGAATTCGTGGATGATGATCTGCGCCGCGGCGCCGTTGCCCGCCGCCGCGGTGCCGAGGTCGCTGCCCGGATAGCCCGCGCCGCCATACTTGCTCGAGTTGGCGATCGCGATGACCTGATCGACGCCCGGCGCGGTGTTGGCGTACGAGTACGCCTTGGACACGCTGACACAGAGCAGACGCTCGATGTTGTTGCACCAGTACGTCATGTCGAGCGCGGTGTCGCGGTTGATGCCCTGCGTCGGGTCGTTGTCGACACCCGACTCATTGGAGACCACATCGACGCGATAGATCTCGAAGAGGGGTCGGTAGCTGTTCAGCGGCTCGTACTGGAACATGTCGTCGGAGAAGGCCGTGACCTGGTCGGCGTAGAGCCCGAGCTCGGCGGCGGTGTACCCGTCGCCCACGAAGACGATCTCGATGCGGTTGGCCGCGACAGTGCGCCCGTTGGTGCGCGCGTCGAGCACGGGCTCGAAGCCGTCGGCGTCGAGCTTGTGGGCGGGCCCGACCACGCCGGGCGTGGGCAGGTCGAGGCGCTTCTCGGCGAGCGGGATGTCGAGGAAGCCGCCGTCGAGCGTGCCGTCGGGGCGCACGAAGTCGTAGTAGAGCCGCTCCATGCCGGGCTGCACGGCCTCGGGTCCGTTCGCGGCCTCGGCGATGGGCTGGTGGTGCGCGCCCGGGTGCGCGACGCTAAGGGCAGCGATCGAGGCGAGGGCCACAGCGGCGGCCGAGGCGCCGAGGGAACGTGCGGTCTGCATGTGGGGATCTCCCATCCGTTCGAACCGCGGCGCCCACGGCACGCCGCTCAAGACCCCCAAAGACTACATAAGACACCCCAAGCGGCTCAAGGCGGATTCAACGGAACTCCTCGCAGCCGTTCGCCCAGGTTGACATGAAGCACGCGAAGTCCTCGAGCGTCACGCCGTCGCCCGCGGCACGCCCCCATCGGAACGAGCACTCGGCCGCCGTGGTGACGTCAGCAAGCGGCGCGTTACGAGCCCACAGATCGAGGTAGCACGCGAAATCGGTGAGATCGACGACGAGATCGGGCGCTCCGGAGCAATCTCCATAGCTCGAGATGTCGGCAAGGCATGGGTACGCCGTGAGGTTTCGGTACACGTAGAGGCGCCGAGGAGTTGTGCGATTTGGACTCGCCTCGAGCAGGACGATGTCCGGCACGCGGTCGAGATCCAGGTCAGTTGCGAACACATCGAGCACTTCAAGCGGGACATCCACAACTGCCTGCCCACGCCACGCGTTGATGTCTTGCACGCCATCGTTGAACGTAATCGTGCACGAAAACCCTCCCCTAGGACCGGCGGCGACGAGGTCTTGATCACCGTCGAGATCGATATCGACCGCGCGCACCGCGCCGCGGGCGCCCTCCAACTGCGAGTCGTTGTGCATCGCCGCCACCGGAGCGCCGAGTGCCACGCGTCGGTTGCCCGTCGGGCCGACCAGGTCGTTGAATCCGCCCTGCCCGTCGCCCAGCAGCACATCGAAGAAGCTTCCCGCCCCAAGCGGCACGATATCGACCGCGCCGTCGTTGTTGAGATCGACCGGTGTGTAGTACGACGCGCGATTCCGAAGGCCGCCGAACGCGAACGGATAGAAGTCGAACGTGCGCGAGCTGGCCTGCTCGGCCACGAGGTTAAATCCACTCTGCGCGCTCCCGCCAGCGACCAGCACCTCGCCGAGCCCGTCCCCATTGAGATCGGCCACCTCGACCGCAAACCCATAGCCCGCTCTCGGCGCCGAGATGCCGGGCAGATCGATCGGTGGCTCGAGCGAGCCTTGCCCATCCCCGAACGCGATGAGGGGCGCGTCGGCGACTTGCGTCCCCACCGCGTCCAGCCATCCGTCTTGATCGACATCCGCAAAGACAAGCCGCAGCCATGGGAACAACTGACCTTCACCGCCGACCGGAACGAGCTCGTCGACCCATCCCGAGTCATCGTTCAAGCTGTTGCGTAACACCCAGAGGGTGTCGGCGGCGCTCCATGACCTCGCACTTGCGACAAGGTCGATATCGCCGTCCCGGTCGAGGTCGCCGGCGTCGAGCTGGCCCGCGGTTGCGGCGCCCTCTCCGGGCCACGCCCTCGTCATCCATGGGGCGAACACGCCGGCGTCATCTTGTTTGAATAGGTGGATTCGAACGACGCCTGGCTCATCCTGACACATGATGGCAACTTCGGGCCGACCATCCCCGTCGAAGTCGGCAACGGCGGCGCCTCGCACCTGTGTTTCTTGCTGCGGCGAGATCTCGAGTGTCTGGGCCAACTCAAAGGGCACGATCTCCTGCCCACGCACCACGTCCGCCGCGAGCGTCACGCCGACGCCC
>JBCAXI010000139.1:0-7071 GCA_038534175.1 Planctomycetota bacterium
CGGCTCTGGTAGCTCCGGCTCTGGTAGCTCCGGCTCTGGTAGCTCCGGCTCGGGCTGGCTTGCCCAGCGTGACGCTGGCTGGACACATCCGCGCCATTTTATTGAGATTGATGGCCCGCGCTGGGGGCGATTGACGCAACCGCTTGCGTCCGACCCACAGCCTGTCTTTGTGCGGTCGAGCCGACCCTCACAGGGAGCGGAGGAACGCCATGTCACGCCGTCCAATGGCCATCGCGAGTCTTGTCGTCGCCATCATTTCGCCCGCACTCGCGGGCCCATTGTCCCCGCCCGCGGGGGCGCCGACGTCCACTGGCAAGACGCTGTCTGAGCTCGAGCCGCGGATCGCGTTGAGCCCGGACAACACGCCGGGCGACGCCAACTCGGTGTTCAAGATCACCGAGCTCGGTTCGTACTACCTCACCGACAACCTCCGCGTGCCCGAGGGCTTCGCTGGCATCGAGATCATCCAGGGCGCCACTGTTGATCTCAATGGTTTCAACATCCAGCGTGACACGTCGATCACCAACGGCTCGGCGATTCGCGTCAATACCAACGGCAACGCGGCCGTGCGGATCATGAACGGTTCCGTGCGGTTGATCCCGACCGGGATCGAGGACGGCGGCGACGCCGATCGCGTGACGGTCGAGTCGGTCTCGTTCGCCACGATCGACAGCCACGCGATCGAGTTGGACAACGAGGCCATGATCAAGCAGTGTCGCTTCGAGAACGTCGGCGGCGCGGCCATCCTTGTTGGGGCAAACGCGTCGATCGAGGATGTGGTGGCGCAGGACTGCGGCTCGGCCTCTCAGCCCGCGATCGAAACTTCTGGCGCCTCGCGCGTTTCGGACACCATCGTCCGATCGGCGTTGGGGGATGCGTTGGAGGTCGGCCCCCGAAGCGTCGTCGATCGGGTGCAGCTCAACACCCCCGGAGGTCGCGGCTTGCTCGGGGGCAGTCGAACGGCCGTGCGCGATTCGCTGTTCAGCGCGACCGGCGCGGAGGGCGCGGAGCTCGGGCAGGCCTCGCAGGTCTCGAGCTGCGTGTTCGACAATTGCACCGGCGTGGCCCTTTTGATCGAGACGGACTTGAGCAGCAACCCATCTGGGGCGCGGATCATCGATTGCTCGTTCTTCTTCAACGCGAATGGGAGCATCGATGGCCTGCGCGGCGCCGATGCCGGCCTGTCCGAGTCGCTCATCCGCGGCTGCCTTGTGAACGGCACCGGCGACGGGCCGCAGATTCTGCTTCAGGGCAGCAATCGGGTCGAGGCGTGCCACTTCACGTTCAGCTCGGCCATCCGGACGGAGGGATCGAGAAACTCGATCATCGACTGCAGCTTCTCGAGCACCGATGTCGTGCTCAACAGCAGCAACAACTTCGTGACCAAGTGCATGTTCTCTGGAACGGCCAGCCTGACCGACAATGGTGGAGGCAACTTCGCGCCGGCGCCCGTGACGTCGCCGAGCGGCGCGTGGGACAACGCCGACCGCTAGTGGTCAGCTTGCTCCGCCGAAGAGCTCGACCATTTTCTGCTCGCGGTACGCGAAGATCTTCTCGACGTCCGGGCGCACGAGAAGCTTGTCGATGATCGGGCCGCCGAGGTGCTGGTACTCGACGATGTCCTTGCAGCGTGTGCCGCCGTTGTGTGACTCGAACGTGTGGGTGTGGTGCCACCAGCGGTACGGGCCGCGGAGCTGCATGTCAACGAATCGGCGGGGTGGCTCCCAGACGGCGATGCGGGTGCGCCATTTCATGGGGAACCCGCGGAGCGAGAGCTTGTAGTCGATGAGCGTGCCCTGCTCCATGGGGATGGGCCTGGGCGTCAGGACGCGGAACTTGAGGATCGGGGGGGTGATCTCTTCGAGGTTGTGGGCGTCGCTGAAGAAGTCGAAGACGGTCTCGAGGGGGGCGGCGAGCCAGATCTCCTTTTCGAGCGTGCGGACCTTGTTGGGGCGGACGTCCTTGGGCATGTGAGGCGTTCTCCGTGGTGGCTCGCGGCCGCGGGCTCTCTGGGCGGGGAGGGCGGGGTTGGGTGAGGCTGAGTGGGTTGGGCGCGTGTTCGGCGGGCGGTCGCCGACGGATGTCACGAGGCCTCCGACGGGCGGATCGGGCTTGGCTAGGCTGTTCTCTGCGCTGCGGCGGGGTGGTCTCCCGGGAGGAGGCCGACGCGGAAACCCATTGTCCCACACCGTCGCGGTGCCACCACTGACACCGATATCCAATTACGGAGGATTGCATCATGGCCGAAGATCACGGCACCGTCATCGGGCAGGACACGCACATCAAGGGCGAGATGCGGATCGAGAAGACCGCGCGGATCCTTGGATCGTTCGAGGGGAGCATCGCGTCGAAGGGCGAGGTGCAGATCGGCGACACGGCCAAGTGCAAGGCCGCGATCGAGGCGCAGAACGTGATTGTGGACGGCGCGATCCAGGGCAACGTGACCGCGGGGCAGCGTCTGACGCTGAACACGAAGGCGCGGATCGCGGGCGATCTGGTCGCGACGACGCTGGTGGTCGCGGAGGGTGCCACGCTGCAGGGCCACTGCCGCGTGGGACCGGACGCGGCGAAGGGCGGCGGCGCAAAGCCGCAGGGCGAGGCGAAGCCGTCGGTCGAGGTTCCAGACAAGTCGAAATCGCCGACGCGCTGAGACCCTCGCGACGCACGGATCTGAAGACGCGAGGTTCGCTGAGGGAACTCCGAGTCCCCCACCCTCGTTCGAGCCTCCTCCAACTGGCCCGCCGGGATCGGTTGGAGGGGGAAGAAGCGCTCAAGGCGGCGTAGCGCGCGCTGCGCCCGTCGATGTCGGACCACGCCATGGCCGCGATCCAACAACCCCGAGAGGTCCGCTGCTACCACTGCGGGCGTTCGATCGAGGTGAGCGCCAAGGCCCAGTCCGCATCGTGTCCGAGCTGCCACAAATCGCTGAACGTGGCAGACGTGGTGATCAAGGACACGCGGCGTGGCGTGCGGGTGGACTCGTGCGGGCGGGTGTCGATCAAGGCCCGTGCCCGCGTGGTCACGAAGACGCTGCACGCGATGGAGGGGCTGGAGGTCTTGGGCAAGCTGCAGGCTGACGTGGAGTGCCGCGGAAAGGTCGTGATCGGGCCGAAGGCGGAGTGGAAAGGGGATCTGCGGGCGTCGGCGTTGGAGGTCGCGAAGGGCGCGGTGATCGAGCAGGGGTACTTTGATATCGGTCCGTTTGACGACGATGCGGATGCGGACGGGGAGCGTGGGCTGGCGAGGCCGTCCGTCGATCGGGGGGCCGGGGAGACCAGACCGTCCCGGGAGGCGGCGAACCGAGCGAAACCGGAGGGGCAGACCGAAGCCAAGCCGCCCCGGACGACGAAGAAAGCCAAGAAGAAGGGTGTCTCGGCGAGGCCCGTGTCGAAGAAGTCGCCGCGGAAGAAGAAGCCGCCCGGAGCAGATTCACCACCGTCCGAGCCGACGCCACCCCCGGAGGGCGACACGCCATGACCGCCGCCACGAGCCCCGCAGTACGACCCGAGCTGACGCTGTTCATCGACGGGCTGTGTCCGCTGTGCAAGCGTGAGGCTCGAGCGATCGAGCGGCTGGACAAGGGCCGCGGCATCGTGGAGTTGGTTGATATCACGGCGTCCGACTTCGACCCGAGCGTGCACGGGCGGACGCTGGACGACTTCATGGGCGCGATCCACGCGAAACTCGCCGATGGGCGACTGGTCACCGGCACGGAGGTGTTCCGCCGCACATACCGCGCGCTTGGATGGGGCTGGCTGTGGGCGCCGACGGGCTGGCCCGTGCTGCGGCCGATCTTCGATGTGATCTATCGCGTGTTCGCGAAGATTCGGCCTCGCTTGAGCGGACACAAGGTCGGCGTCGCGAGTGACGTATCGGCCGAGGCGTGCGAGACCGATCGATGCTCGCCGCGGCTCAAGGCTCGCTGAGCTGATCGGCTGGCCAGCCTGACTGGGCGGGTGCGGGCCAGCCAAGTGTGTTGCAGATCGGTGTACCCGTTGACTTGAACCGTGGCTTATTCGGTCACTTCAACGCCGCGCCAGAATGCGACTCGACCCTCGAGGTCCTTCGCGGCGTCCTTAGCGGTCGGGTAGTACCACGCGGCGTACTCGGCGGTCTGGTCCCCCACCACGACGTCGAAGTAGCTCGCCTCGCCCTTCCAAGGGCAGGTGGTCTTGACGTCGGAGTCGCGGAGGAATTGGCGATCGATGCTGTCCATGGGGAAGTAGTGGTTGCTCTCGATGACGACGGTGTCGTTGGACTCGGCGATGGTTTGGCCGTTGAAGGTGGCGCGTGCCATGGTGGTGGGCTCCGTGCGATGGGTTACATGTTCGATGGGTTGCGTGCTCGATGGAGCACGCGGCTAGTTCAGACGCGGACGGGCGAGCTTGAAACGCCCGGGGACCCGCGTTGCCGTGATGCGATGGGTCGCGATGTGCCCGATGCCGCCGCTCGCAGCGGTGGGCGTGTGGAGGGCTTCGATCCAGAGGCCCGGTCCGATGAGCAGATCGCCGACGCCGCTCAAAATCGTTCGGGTTGACGGCCCGGCTGGAGCGATCTCAAGGTGCGCCGAGTCGCGCGGCGCGGTGCTTTGATCGGCCTGTGGCGTTGATTCGGAGTGCGCCCATTGCATGGCCTGCTCGCTTCCTGGCTGAGCGCCGCGAGATTCGCTCCACGCGCGCTGGCCGGTATTGCGAACACATTGGGCGCCTCGGCTATTCGATTGCGGCGTGTGGCGTGCGGACGTGTCGGCCTTTAGGCGTCTTCGGGCGCGACCAGGTAGAAGCGGTCGATGGTGGCCTCGAAGTCGTGCGGGCCGGATTGGCCGAGCGCGTCGCCCTGGGTCGGCGAGGGATTGAGGACGAAGCCATAGGCGCCCTCCATGGTGCCCCAAGGCGTGGTGAGCGGGCAATACGACTGGTACTCGAAGGCGGCGCCGGGCTGGAGGATGGGCTGTCGGCCCACGACGCCGTCGCCCTGGACGTCGTGGCAGTCGCCGTGGGCGTTGATGATCGTCCAGCGGCGCGAGAGCAGTTGCACGGCGTCGTCGCGCTCGTTGGTGATGCGGATGGAGTAGCTGAATATGTACCGGCGCTCGTAGGGGTCGGAGTGGTCTGGCTCAAAGATCGGCGTGACACGGACGCGCACACCCTGCGACACGGCTTCCGACCCTCGGCACGGGGTCTCAATCCCGGTGTCCTTCACAAGCGACAACACGGACGGCTGGCTCATCGCAACGAATCTCCTGCTACGGGCGACTAACGGTAGGCCCGAGGCGCGCGGCGCGTCTGGCGACCAAAGATCATCCAAACAGCGCCTGCTAGGGGCTCACTCGGGCAGCGTGAGCGTGGCTTCGACCGGCGTCGCCTCGCGGATCATCTTGCTCACGGGGCATCGGCCGGCGATGTCCTTGAGCCGATCGCGCTGGTCGTCGGCGAGGTCGCCCAGGAGTTGCAGCTCGACCCGGATCGCTGGCTGGCTGGCGCCCGGCTCGGGCCGATCGGCACGGTCGACGCTCGCGACCACGCCCTCGAGCGGCCAGCCCTTGCGGGCCGCGTACATGCGGGCGGTCATGACCTTGCAGGCGCCGAGCGCGGCCAACGCGAGCTGCACGGGGGTGGGCCCCTCGTTCGTGCCGCCCACGTCGGCGGGCTCATCGGCGATGAAGGTGTGCCCGTCGACTCGGACCTCGGTGCGGAATGAGTCGGCGCCGATGGAGACGAGGGCGTCGGGCTGTGGGCTGGTGTCGGTCATGCTCGGTTGAACGTGCGCGGGGCCCTTGGTGTTCCATCGTGACGCGACCCGTTCGAGCATGCGAACGAGGTACGGCTCGACTTCTTGGGCGGTCTTGAGCCAACCGCGCGACGGCTCACCACGACGCACATTCAGGTCGGGCTCTCAGGGCGGGCTCGATCCCTTCAGAGGCAACCGACGGCCTTGGTCGTGCGGCTCCGCGTTGGCGAGGTCGCGGAGCTCGCAACGGATCTCGTTGCACGTCGCGCCCGGGGATCGGAGCACCGCCCAGACGGGCGAGTCGCTCTCCTCGGCCCAGGCGTCGACCGCGATGCCCTCAGCATTGAACTGGATGTGGGCGTGACGCTCGGTCCAGTCCTCTTGGGCTGGGGACTCGTCTGCGCCCCGGGCGAGGGCCACGCGGCGAACGTACGTCCACCGCTCGCCCTCGGCGCTCGGAAGGACGTGCGTCGGTTCGCCCAGTGCGTCGCGGGCGGCCCGCCGCGTGGCACCGGGCCGCGCGACCTCGGCGAGCTGCTCATCGGTCACGTGAACGCCCTGGACATAGAGCGCGATGTCGGCGTGGGGACTCGACGCGCACGACGCCAGGTTGAACACCAGAGTCGCCGCCAGGGCGAAGGCGAGCATCGGGACGGCGGGGGCACGCGGGCGCATGCTGGTCCAACCGGGCACTCGGCGTGCGGTTGCTGCCTGGAGCTAGCGGAGCTTGGAGTCGAGAACGCGTTGGAGCTTTTTGGCGGCGCCGTCGATGGCGGCGTAGAGGTCCTCGGCGTGGTGCTCGGCGACCATCGGGTCGAGCCCCTTGGGGCGGGCCTCCATCATGCACCGCTTGTCGTCCGGCCCGGACTTGCCCTCGTTCACGTCGGAGAGGTGGACCTCGATCCGCGTGAGCCGCTCGGCGAATCGACGGAGGAATCGGTCGATCTCGCCGTGGACGTGCTCGTTGACCGCGTCGCTGTGCTTGAGGTTGCGGTAGCTGATCTCGATGTGCAGGGCTTCGTTGACGTCTGACATGATCGGCGCCTTTCAAGTACGAGGTGGCGCCAGTCGTAGGCCCGCGCCGATTCGCGGGCAGGCTGGCCGCTTAGAGGTTACCACGTCGATGCGCTGGGGCACATCGTATAAGCCGGGGGCGTGGGACGGGGCGAATGCGGGCGTGGACGATGGTGGCGAGGTCTTGGGAGGCGGCGAGGAGGGTGGAGGTGTCAGGGGTTGGCCGCGCCGTGATCGTGGTTTGATTGTGGGGCGCCGCGGGTGGTGATCGAGGGGTGGGGCGGGTGGGGCGTCAGGATTGCGCGCAGGTCAAGCTGTGGCTTGCAG
>JBCAXI010000140.1:0-7065 GCA_038534175.1 Planctomycetota bacterium
ATGAAAGACGCCGCGTCTTTCATCTCGCGTGCGGCCGCGTCGGCCTTGGTCATGATCTCGTTGAGCTCGCGCCCGCCCGCGGGCTGGGCGCCCTCGACGGTCGGGAGCTTGTCGACCTCGCTATGAGTGATCGTCAGGAGCCGGGCGACGTCGGCGCCGACGCGCGGGAGCACCGACGCGACGGGGCCCGACGCGTCCTCGAGCAATGCCGAGAGCACGTGCAGGCCGACCAGCTCGGGATGGCCTCTGCGGGACGCGAGCGACTGTGCCTCGGCGATGGCCTGCTGGGCGAGCGTGGTGAATCGATCTGGACGCAAGGCGGAACCCCCTTCTGCGTGTCGGCGAGAACCGACGGTGCGGAAGGTGATTGGGCAACGCTCGCGCCGGTTCCAACGCCGCTGGCGCGGTCCCGGGGCCGTTTCATCACGTCAGATGTCGGGGCGTGTGCGCCTCGTCCTGCCGGACTGACAGATCAGGCGGTGACGTCGAGGCGTCCGGCGGCTGCGGCGGTCTTGGTCGCGGGCGCCACGCTGCCGTTGGAGGGGTTGCCCACCTCGCCGGCGGCGCGGATGAGCTCCACCGCGGCGTCGCCCTGTTCCTTCGCAGAGTCCAGGGCTTTGCGGGCCACGGCGTAGTTGCCACGGACCACCGCTTCGGATGCCGTTGAGGTCGCGTCAATCATGCCCTCATCCTCGGATCCTCACGCCCGCTCCGCGAGCCGCGTTGAGCGGACGGGACCAGCGGACGTCGCTTCGTGCGGCTTGGGCGGTTCGGGCCGGGGCGCCCAACGTCCGAGAGGGCGGGGGTTGGGCGCGTTTCCCACTCGGATCGGCGATGAGGCGTGGGCCAACGAGAACGCCGGCGCATCATGCGCGGCCGCTCTGACGGCGAGCCTGACCCGTCGCTGCTAGGGGGGTGCCCGTGTCCCGAGACCCGGCGATCCGCGCTGTGCCTCGCGAAGAGGCCTTGGCGGCGTGGCCATCGCCCGAGATCGTGGGCTCCCAGCGTGGGTCGAGCAAAGGTTCAGGCATACCGAACCGTCATGGTGGAGCGGCCGACGCATGATGCGACCGGCGTCCGGGCGCACCGTATCCGCCTCGCCCGCCCGGGCCAACCCCTCCCCACTTTCCTGTGCGAGACGCTGTGCCACGCCAGACCCAGCCATGGCGGGAGGCGAGGAACTCGCTACACTCCGCGGCCGAAGTATTCTCGGGCGATCCGCGCGATCCCCGAAGAACCGCTCGTCGGCGGGGAAACACCCGGTTGAGACCCACAGGCCACGGTCCGGGTCACAGCACGGGTTCAAGGCAAAGGGAGCCGAACATGCGTATCCACACCACGCGCACCAAGACGCTTCGCGGTGCCGGAGCGGCCTCATTGGCGTTGATCGCGTTCGGCATGACGGCCGGCGGTTGCATCTACCACGGGCCCAAGTCGTCCGAGGGCAACGCCAACAAGATCCGCTACAACCTCACTCCCGAGCTCTGGACCACGTACGAACGGCCCGCCGACGTGCGGAACCACCTCGCGTACCAGTCCAACGCGAACATTCGCCTGCTCCGGGCCGATCTGGGCCGCGCCGCGATGACGGACCGCCCCAGCCGCCTGACGCCCGAGCCCGTCCCGTACTAAATCGAGGCGCCCACACGACGGGTTGAACACCTCCGCCGATGCCCTGCGCGTCGGCGGTCTTCGTTTTGGGACGCCCGCTTTGGATGCAAACGCATGTAAACGGACCTTGGGGTTTGCAATACGAGTCCCGTGGTCTTAGTCTGCGCGCAGAACCAAGCCCCCGGAAGGGCGGCGTGGGCGCTACCAGCGCCCCGCCGCCTCTTTTCGTTTTGGCACGTCTCGCTCGAAGCTCTGGAACGGCCCCATCCGACATTGATTTCAAAAGTTTCTGAAATCAATGTGGATCAAGCCGCCCAGCACGCGATACTTCGGCATGGCCCACGCCGATTCCAGCCCATCACCCGCACCCCGGTCAGGTTCGTCAGCCGACTCGGCGTCGGGGACCGCGGCGACGCCGAGCCCGGCCCCTAACCCGGCGTTGGACGCCGCCCGCGATCGGTTTGTGAGCACCTGGGGCCAGATGGCCGGCGCCTGGGGCATCAGCCGGACCATGGCCGAGATCCACGCACTGCTCTACATCACGCATGAGGCGATGTGCACGGACGACGTGATGGAGCGTCTGAGCATCTCGCGAGGCAACGCCTCGATGAGCCTCAGATCACTTGTGGATTGGGGCATCGTCGCGAAGACACACCGCCGGGGCGACCGCAAGGAGTACTTCGTCGCCGAGCAGGACGTGTGGGCGATGTTCCGGGCGATCGTCAGCCAGCGTCTCAAGCGCGAGGTCGACCCCCTGATCGCGTCGATGCTCGAGCTCCGCGACGCGACCGGCGTCCGCGAGCCCGAGCTCGGGGACGAGGCCGCGGTGTGTGAGCACAACGAGCGGCTGGACACCATGCTCGAGTTCTTCCAGACCATCGAGGAGCTGGCCAGCCGGTTCGTCCGTCCGCAGGGCGAGGGATTGCAGTCCGCCGCGCTGCGGCTGTCGGAGGATGGATCATGACCACGCTGGCGCCTCAACACGATCTTGGGCTGGCTGCTGAGACCACGCTGGCCCGCGTGCGGTGGGCGGTCGCGAAGGCGGAGGCCGCCAGAGCGGGCGCACGGGTCGCGCAAGCCGACGCCGACGCGCGTCTCAACATCACGATCACACCCGACGCGCTTCGTGCGGCCTGGACGCACAGTGGTCAACCCGCAGGCGCGTTCGAGCTCGCGCTCGACGCCGCGACCATCGCACGCGCGGCGGACGCCGACGGCTACGTCTCGCTCGACGTGCCCGGCGTGATCCTCATCACCGTCAACGCGGAGGGCTCGGGCTCGTCGTACGTGCGTGCGCCGATGCTGTCGCGGCTCGGTCTGCCGGGCGGGAGCTATCGGCTCGAGTCCGCGATGATCGAGTAGGGCTGACGCCTACGGACAGCCCGCGGCGGCCCCATCGAGCACGCCATCGTCCAAAGTCCGACTCCAACAACAGGCGCACGGACGGATGTGAACGGCTCAGCCGCAGACGCTCGACCCCCTCAAGCTGCCTGGTGGATCGGTCTCGGGATCGAGACTCAGCCCTTGCGGCCGAGCACGAAGCCGACCCCCGCCGCCAGCAGGGTCACGCCGGCGCAGATCCCGATATACATCCACATGTTCGATCCGACGGTCGCCACGAGGCCGGCGCGATCGCCGATCATCGAGAGGATCGCGATCGCCATGGTGAAGGCGAGGGTGAGCGTGGCACCGATCGCCAGGCCGCCGCTGAGTCCGGACCAGACGCCATCGACTTCTTCGACGTAGGCGAGCGCACCCGCGGCGACGCCGGCGGCCGCGCCGACGGCCGACACGTCACTCTCGGCGCCGGTCGACTCGAACAGGGCCGACTCCTCGCCGACGTTGGCGGCCTCGTCCTCGCCCATCGTCTCGCTGCCGCCGTAGAGATCCTCGAGCAGGTCGGCGCCGAGGCTGGTGTCGTCGGCCTCGCGGGTGAGGTCGAGCAGGCCCGAGCCCGAGGCACCGGCGTCCTGGGCGAACTCGGGCACGTAGCCGAGGTCGTCGGAGATCTGCGTCTGGGCGGCGGGGTCGGCGTCCTCGGTCTCGTCGGCGTCGAAGATGCTGATGCCGGTGGAGGCGCCGTCGCCGGCGGAGGAGCCGCCGAGGTCGATCCCGCTGAGTCCCGAGCTGGCGCCAAGGCCGAGGCCGCCCGCGCCCGACTCGCCGCCAAGGTCGAGGCCCGAGCCGGTGCCCGATGCGGAGAGGTCCATGTCACCGGCGCCGGAGTCGGCGAGCGGGATGCGGCTCTCCTCGGGCGTGGGCGGGGCCGGCGCGGGGGCGCCACCCATGTCCGTGCCGCTCGAACCGCCGGCGGGGTCTGACATGCTGCCAAAGCTGCCGCTGCCGGAGAGGTCGAAGCCAGCAACACCCGATTCGGCCAGCCCAATCGATGAGCCCGCGAGCGGATCGGCACCGGTATCGGCGAGACTGACGCCATCACCCATGTCGGCGTCGCCGCCGCCGGCGAGCAGGTCGACCTGCTCGCGCTTGAAGACGAGGCGATCGCGATCGCGGAATTCTTGCAGCTGGCCGCTGGAGGCCATCTCTTTGACCTCGTCCTCGGACTTGCCGAGCCGCTGGGCGGCTTCTTCGAGGGAGTAGAACAGCTTGGCCATGGGTGGCTCTCCAAAGGGGGAACGAGGGGTCCACACGCGGCTAGCCCGCCGCGGCTTCGAGTCGCTGGAGTGTACGAGCGACGCGGGGCGGCAGTTTGCCCGATTCTGGGCTCTGTGTCACGGGGGCGCCGTCGCGGCGGGTCGCGGCGGGGGGTCGAAGTGGGGGTCTTCGTCAACCTGGATGCTCGCCGATCAACGCGGGCGGGAGAAGCTACTCGCCGTGGGGCCCCGGAGCGTGTCCGCTCGGTCCATCAAGAGGGCGGTGCAGCGCCACAGGGCGCCATCGTCGTGATACGGCGTCCGACGCCACCCAGGTGGGCGGGTGGCTCGGGTTCAGCGGTTGCAAGCGCAGCCCGCCGTCCGCATCGATGAACTGGCGACGAAGCATCGGCGCCTTGCCGGGGCCGAGCTGGAAGAGGCCGTCCCGCCCGTGCTCGATGCGCTCGGTTCGAACGGCGAGCACCGCATCGCCCGCACGGTACTCGGGCGCCATCGCGTCGTCCGTCAGATCGAACGTCGCGTGGGCGTCTTGGCCCGAGCACGCCAGCCGACGAGCGAGCCGGGCGACCTCGTCGTCGAGCGCGCCCCCGAGTGAGGCGCGGTGGGCGGAGGTGCAGGCGTGAATGGGCGTGGGTGTGTGGTTGTGTGTGTGGGTGTGAATGGGGTTGGGGTTGGGGTTGGGGTTGGGCTTGGGGTTGGGGGCGTCGAGCAGGATCGCCGCCAGCCGCCGCGCGTCGCGCCGGTCTTGCTCGAGTTGTTCGAGGCGATCGCGAAGGGCGGGCGAGAGCCGGGCGCGATCGGCGATCGAGACGAGCTCGCCCGGGACAAGGCCGAGCGCTTCTTCGAGTCCGTTCAGCAAGGACGCGCTCGGGGCGTTTCGTCGCTCGGTCTCGATCGCGGAGAGATAGCTGGGTGCGCAGCCGACGCGGCGCGCGAGCGTGCCGAGCGAGAGTCCGCGGTCGAGGCGACGTGTCCGCAGGCGTGCGCCGAGGGTGAGGCGCTCGGGCGTGACGGCGTTGGAGTGCGCGTGTTCGATGCCAGCCGCTCCGTGCGCACACCCGCTTGGCGTGCGAGATTCCAACGCGCCGAGGCGCCAACGTCGTGCGCCGACTCCGGGCGATGCCATACAGATACCTTGCGTTGTGTTCACTTGCGCGTAAAACAGACCGATGACTGTGCACAAACCAGTGAACACACAATTACTCGTGGTGATCGCGGGTAGAAACACAAATGTGTGTTCGAAAATCTAAGGAGCACACATGTCTGTGGTATCATTTCCGGAGGTCATCGGGTTCAATCCATCGGAGGGCGCCGACCTGCGTCGTCGTCGTCGTCGCGAGCTGACTGAGGCGCTGCTGGAGCGCTCGTCGCGTTTGCCCGATGAGGAGCGCGCGCTGATCGAGGCGGTGTATCGCGAGGGGCGCCCGGTGGTGGAGATCGCTCGGCTTCGGGGCGAGTCGCCCAGGCCATTGCGCCGTCGCGTGCGTCGATTGGTCGAGCGGGTGATGTCCGAGCGCTTCGGGTTCGTCGCAAGACGCGTCGCGGAGTGGACGCCCAATCGTCGACGCGTCGCCGAGGCGTGCGTGCTGCATGGCTGCTCGCTGCGTGAGGCGGCCGAGCGGCTTCGGTTGTCGTTGCACGCGGTACGCCGGCACAGCGACGCGGTGCAGGCGCTCTTCGAGGCCGAGCGCGATCGTCGGCGGCGCGCGTGATGGGCGCGGTCGTGACACAAGCGCTCGCGCCGGGCGGTGCGCCGGAGGGAAGGGAGGAGATTGGGTGCGCGGAGGTAGGGTGCTCGGTCGCGCCCAGCGTGCGGCTGCGGGCGATGGCGGCGCTCTTCGGTTTGCGCGTGACGAAACGCCGAGACGATCGATGGGCGCGCCACCTGCGGACGGAGGCTCGCCGAGTGTGGCGCGCCGCCCGCGAGCCGGGTGTCACGCTCGTGGTTGGGCCGAGCGGCTCGGGCAAGTCCACGCTGTTGCGGCACGTGGCGAGGTGCGCCACGCGCCGAGGCGCCGTGCACTGGGTCAGGCCTCGACGAGATCGCACGCCCCTCGCCGATCGGTACCGCGGCGGTCCGGGGCGCACGCTGGACGTGCTCGCGTCGGCCGGACTGGCCGAGGCGCGGCTGCTGGCGCGCACGCCGTCGGAGCTGAGCGAGGGCCAGGCAGCGCGGCTAGCGCTGGCCGACGCGCTGGCCGAGGCGCAGGCGCGTGCGGCACGGGGCCGTGGCCCGAGCACGCTCATCGCCGACGAGTTCTGCAGCGTGCTCGATCGAACCACGGCGCGATCGGTCGCGGTGACATGGCGCCGAGCGGTGCGTCGGGCGGGTCTTCGAGCGTTCGTGGCGACGGCGCACGATGATGTTGAGGCGTGGCTGGCGCCGGACGGGGTGGTGCGGGTGGATCTCGCGGGCCGGGTGCGCGTCCAGCGCGCTTCTCCGATCGAGTCAATCGTCATGCCGGAGGCCCGCGTCCATGCCTGAGCCACGCTCGTCTCATCGGAGCGTGCTGGATCGGAGCGGGCGGCGCCAGGATCGGTCTGATCGCCCGTGGCGTGTGCAGCGCGGCGGCCTGGCGGACTACGACCGGCTCGCGGTGCACCACTATCGCGCGGGGCGCCCAGCGACGGTGGCGCGATGGCCCGACACGCCGCGGCCGGCCGTGCTGCGGGCGGTCGGGCTGGGGCGCGAGGCCGACCAGCTCGCCGGGGTGCTGTTGGTCTCGCTGCCGACGCTCAACGGTGCCTGGCGTGAGCGCGCCTGGCCCGGGCGATACTCGACGCCGGATCGACGACCACCCGAGAAACGCAGCGGAGCTCGCGATTGAGACGCCGCGCG
>JBCAXI010000141.1:0-6924 GCA_038534175.1 Planctomycetota bacterium
ATCGAGTTGAGGCGTTGGCCGAGCATGGGGTTCTCGTTGTAGTAGGCGACGCGGGAGGCGAAGTCGGGGTTGAAGCCGACGGTCTCGGAGATCTCCTGCTCGCTGTCGCGGACGTACTCCTTGCCGCCGCCGTTGCTCCACGCGAGGTCGTCAATGATCTGGAGCGGGTCGAGTTGCGAGGCGCTCCCTCCCTCGATGCCGAAATCGAGCTTGCCGTCAAAGTCGGTGTCCTGATTGATGTCCTTGAAGAACGCGTAGCCGGGCTGGTAGTCGCTGACGCCGTTGACGATGTCGTGGTTGGGTCGACGGCGGACGAGCAGCCACGAGGCCGAGCCGTCGTTCTCCAGGTTGCCCGCGTCCTCGCCCGGCGAGGGGATGAACTGGTCGTTGAAGCCCGAGCCGTTCGCGTCGGCCGGGAGCAGGAACTCGATCTCGCTAAAGCCCGAGTCGTCGTTGAACAGCACCAGAAAGCCGTTGGCCCCGAGGCTGAGGCCGTCGAGCGTGAACGCTTCGTCGATTTCTACGGCGTTGTTGGGCACGTCATCGCCCTCGGGGTCGGTGCCACCGATCAACTGGCCGATCGCGTACCCGGTGAGGTCCATGCCCGGCTCGCCGTAGAGCTCGATGTACTCATAGATCACGTCGGCGGTGCCCGCGGGCCCGCCGGGGTTGGGGTAGACCTCGCTGATGACGACCTGGGCGTGGGCGGCGCCGACGCCGGCGAGGATCGCAGCGAGGGCGAGTGGTGTGGTGCGCATGGGCTCTCTCCGTGTGGGTGCTATCGGTATCGGCCCGAAGAGAGGTGTCCTCCGAACACCGTCTGCGAGTCGAAGTCGTCGTACGTGAACACGCCGTCGATGAATCGTCCGGCGAACTCGTTGTCGTTATTGCGATCGCGAACGATGGCGACGTGCCCGTCGGCGAACAAGAAGTTGGCCGACGCGCCCGAGTTGGCCTTACCCTCGACAAACTTGCCCTTGCCGTGGGCCGTGCCAAAGTCGTCGTAATCCTGCCACGCCGGGATGCCCTGGCGTGTCGAGAAGCCGGGCCCGTCGGTCAGGTCCTTCACCGCGGCGGCGGTCTCGCCCTCGAAGTTGATCAGCTCGTCGTCATTGGCCTTGCCGTCGGCGATGAGCGGCACCACCGATGGCGCCACGGCGTTCAGAAAGCGATCAGACAGCGGGCCGACGACGTCCTGCCCACCGATGCTGATCCGCGTGTTCGGACGCTTGCGCTCCGTGTAAGCCATGTACCAAGACTGCGTGAAGTTAGAGTTAAGACCCTGGCGAATGAGCTCGTCGCGCTCGCCCTCGGTGAACGTCTTGTGTGGGTTCTCGTTGAGGCGGGTCATGATCAGGTTCTGGTGGAACTTCGGCCGCGTCGAGGGACACAGCGACTTGCCGGGTGGAAAGGACGAGGATTCACCAAGGCCGATCAGGTCGGCCATCCAGCCCGACTCGTCGATCGGGCCCTCGCCGCGGTTGCGACGATTGTCCGAGCGGCCGCTCGACAAGTAGCCCTGGTTGTCCGCGGAATACGCAGCGAAACCGACGCCAAACTGTCGATTGTTGCTCGCGCACACCACCTGCTGCGCCGAGTCACGCGCCGAGCCGAGCGCGGGCAGGAGAATGCCGATCAGCAGCGCGATGATCGCGATGACCACCAGCAACTCGATGAGCGTGAAGCCCTTGCGGCGTGGGTCCATGCCGAGGCCTTTCAGATGGATGGTGCATCGCACAAGGCCGCAAGGCTAAGCCACAAGCGTGTTCATGTGGCCCACACGTACATGAAGATCTCATGAACGTGTTGCTCGGTAGAACGATCGGTGCGCAAGTCTTCACATGGAACTAGCGCAACGTGGAAGGTCTCTCTCGAACACGTCTCTAGTCTTGATCGCTCGAACAAGGGGCGATCGTCCCGAACGAGCCAACTCAAGATCAACGGGAGAGAGCATCATGAAGAAGAGCATCTGCGCTGTGGCCCTCGCGGCCGTTGCTGGCCACTCCGCCGCGAGCCTCACGGTCACCGAGGCCTACACCGGTCTTGCCGGCGAGGACGGCACGGCCGATTGGTTCGAGGTCACCAACACGGGCGCCAGCAACATCGACACGGGCGTGTACCTGTACGACGACAGCTCGGCCGACATTTTCGAGGCGGTCGCGTTGCCGAGCCTCATGCTCGCGCCGGGCGAGTCGGCGATCATCCTCCTCGAGGGCGCCGCTTCCGATGACGTGACCTTCCCCGGCGCCACCGGCGCGCTCGACGAGTTCGACGCCATCTGGGGCGCGGGCATCACGCGCGGACTCACTATCGGCGACGGCGCCGGCCTCGGCAACGGCGGTAGCGACACCGTCAACCTCTTCCTCGGCGGCTCGGTCGTCGAGTCGTTCACCTACCAGACACCCCAGGCCGGCTTGCTGCAGACCATCGAGGACGGGCCCAACGCCATCCGCAACTCCGTGCTCGGCGAGAACGGCGCGTTCGAGTCGGCGAGCTTCTTCAACGACAACCTGAACCTGCCGAACGACACCGCCACGCTGGTCGGCTCGCCCGGCTTTAGCAACATCCCCGCGCCCGCCGCCCTGGCGGTCCTAGGCGTCGGCGCCCTGGCGGGCGTCCGTCGTCGCCGCTGATTCACAGCGAAGCTGATTCGCCGATCAATCTCGAGGCCATGCCGGATCAGAGGGCTCCGCGATCGCGGGGCCCTCTTTCCTCTCGATCTCATCAAATTCATGCGGCGCATCGCCTGCTGGCGCGGGTGCCAGCTCGTAGATCACCACGGTGCCGCTCACCTCGTACGCCACCGCCACCAGCGGGCGACCGGTCGGGCTGCGCTCGGCGGAAATCGCGACCATTGTCTCTGGCGCCGCGTCGGCGTCGCTCGGCGGGATGTACCCGACCATCGACGCCGCGCGTGGCTCGGTGATGTCGAACAGCGCAATGCCGCTCACACGCTCCAGGCCGCAGAGCAAGTATCGGCGTCCATCGAGCCTTGCGATCGCCAACGCCTCGGGCTCTGGACCTCGGTCGTCCGATCGATTCTCGTCGGCGCCGCCATGGTCGGAGTTGAATCGCTCGGGCGTGCCCTCGGCGATCGCACGCTCGATCTGGTCGCCGCTGTCCCAGACCAGCTCGCCGCGTTCGGTCCAGATCGACACGCTTCGTGCGCCGAAGCTGTAGAGCTCGTCGAAGTCGCCATCGCGGTCGGTGTCACCTCGGGTGGTCGTGACGCGCAGCCGCCCGAGCCGCTCGGGCGCTTGCACGTCGGGCCAGTCGGCAAAGGCGTCGGCATCGAGCGTGACGTCGGCGACGCGCGCGATCTCGCTGAATCCCTTGTAGTCGCGCGGGTCGCCCTCATTGGCCGTGGCAATGAGCGTCCGCCCCTCGTGCTCGAACACGACGATCGAGTCCGGCTGGTACAGGCCGGCAACGGGCCAGGGGCGGATGTGGATCCCACCGTCGCGGTCGGACGCGTCGAGCCCCTGCCCCGCCTGCGAGTGGTCCTTCGCGCCAAGGTCAACCATCGAGCGCAGCCGAGCCGAGGGCAGATCGATGATCGCGACCTGGTTGTTCTCTTGGCAGACGACGAACGCGGTCGAACCGTCCGAATCGATCGCGATGTACTCGGGCTCCAGATCCCGTCCGTCCGGCGCGCTCGGCGACCAGAACGAGATCGTGCGCACGCCGACCGGATCGCCCCCGCGCTCGATCGCCCGGGCATCGATCAGCGAGATCGACCCGGGCGGATCGATCGTGCACGCCTCGTTCGGCTCTCCCTCGTTCGCGACCAGCAGCGTTGATCCATCCGGCGTGAACGCGACCATATCGGGCGTGGCGCCGACTGGCACACGCCCGAGCGGTCGCAGGTCGTGGTCGTAGAGCGCGACCGTGCCAGGATCGACCGCGTCACGCGCCGACACCGCGACCGCGATCAGGCCGGAGGAAACCGCGACCGAGTTCACCGACGAGCCGATGTCCGCCAGATCGATGCGACCCACACGCGTCGGCCGCGATGGGTCGCGCATCGAGATCGCATGGACCGCGGCGTTGACGGGGTCCGTCACGTACAGCCGCTGCGAGTCGGCATCGTGCACGATCACCTCGGCCGAACCCCCCGAGCCGATCGGTGCGAGCCGGCCAATCTCCGAGAGCGAGACCGCCCCCGTGGCGTGGTCGCCGGGCGGTCCGACAAGCGTCGAAAGAGCGAGCACGCTTTGCCACATCGCTCGATGATCCTCCCGGAGTTCGGCGCGTCGTCCGTCTCCGACGAGGCTAGCGAGCCGCGGCAGCGCGTGCGCGACCGAATGCCGCCCCGTCATCGACGCGGATAGCCATCACGGGCTGCTGCAAGACACGAGCAGGGTGGGTCGGGGGGACGCGTGGGGGGAGAGGCATCGCGAGGCGCGACGCAACGCGATGACCCAAGCATCGAAGTGACCCCAAGGGGATTCGAACCCCTGTTCCCAGGATGAAAACCTGGTGTCCTAGACCTGACTAGACGATGGGGCCGGTTGCCAGCGGGGCAAGTGTAGGGCCTTCGGATAGCATCGGTCGTGCCCTCGCCGGATGCCAGCCTGGAGTTTGATCGTGTGGGCGACGGCGGCGTCGTGCTGCTCGGCGGGAGCTTCGACCCGCCGCACCGCGGGCACGTGGAATTGGGCGCCGCAGCGCGCGACGCGGTCGCTCCGGGCGCCGAGCTGGTGTTCGTGCCGGCCGCCCGCTCGCCGCACAAAGCCCGGGGGCCCAACGCGTCGGACGCCGATCGGCTCGCGATGCTCCACCTCGCCGCGGCGGAGGCCGACCGCGCCTCGGTGTGGGACGAGGAGATCGAACGCGCCAGGCATGACCGCGGCCCCAGCTACTGGGCCCACACGCTCGACGTAGCGCGCGAGCGACTCGGCGCGGACACTCCGATCCGATTCATCATCGGCGCCGATCAGGCGTTGGCCTTCCATCGCTGGCGCGAGCCCCGCCGCATCCTCTCGGTCGCCGAGCCGATCGTGATCTTGCGGGCGCCGATCGCGACGCGCGAGGACCTGTTCGGGGCGATGCGCGACACCGACGCGTGGGAGGACGACGAGCTAGAGGCGTGGCGAGGGTGGTGTGTCGAGCTGCCGCTGCACGGCGCGAGCTCCACGATCGTGCGCTCGGCGCTGCGCGCCGAAGACCACAGCATCGCGGAGCGCCTGCTGGTGCCCGCGGTGCTCGAGTACGTTCACCGCCGCGGGCTCTACCGCGACGAACGCTGACAGGCCGGGCGGCTCTTACGAGACCATGCCCTTGAGCGCGTCGGCCTTGTCGGTCTTCTCCCACGTGAAGAAGTCGAGGCCGTTCTCGGTGTAGGCCTTGCGTCCGAAGTGCCCGTGCCGGGCGGTGGGGCGGAAGATCGGGCGACGCAGGTTGAGCGTCTCGATGATGCCGCGGGGCGTGAGGCTGAAGACCTCGCGGATCGCGGTCGCGATCTTCGCCGGATCGGCCGCCTCGGTGCCGAAGCAGTCCACGTGCACGCTCGTCGGGTCGGCGACGCCGATCGCGTAGCTGAGCTGGATCTCGCATTGGCGAGCGAGTCCTGCGGCGACGACGTTCTTGGCGATGTAGCGGGCCATGTAGGCCGCGGAGCGGTCGACCTTGGTCGGGTCCTTGCCGGAGAAGGCGCCGCCGCCGTGGCGTCCGCGTCCGCCGTAGGTGTCCACGATGATCTTGCGTCCGGTCAGGCCGCAGTCGCCGTGCGGCCCGCCGATCTCGAACTGGCCGGTCGGGTTGACGTGCGTGGTGATGCCCGGGTTGTACCACTCGCCAAGCACGGGCTTGATGACCTCGGCCTCGATCTGCTTGCGGAGCTCGCCCTGACGGCTCGAGCCGTTCCAGCTCGCGTCGTGCTGGGTGGAGAGGACCACGGTGTCCACGCGCACGGGCTTGTCGCCGTCGTACTCGATCGTGACCTGGCTCTTCGCGTCGGGGCGCAGGCCCGGGATGGACTTGTCCCGCCGCACCGCGGCCTGGCGCTCGACAAGGCGGTGGCTGAGCTGGATCGGCAGGGGCATGAGCTCGGGCGTCTCGTCGCAGGCGAAGCCGAACATCATGCCCTGGTCGCCCGCGCCCTCGCGGTCCACACCCATCGCGATGTCGGGGCTCTGCCGGTTCAGGCAGACCATCACGGCGCAGGACTCGGAGTCAAACCGCATGTCGCCCGACGTGTAGCCGATCTCGCGGACCACATCGCGGACGACGTCGCTGATCTCGACATACGCCTCGGTGGTCACCTCGCCGCCTAAGACGACCATGCCCGTCGCGACCATGGTCTCAACCGCGACGCGGGAGTGGGGGTCCTTGGCGAGCATCGCGTCGAGGATCCCGTCGGAGATCTGGTCGGAGACCTTGTCGGGGTGGCCCATCGAGACGGACTCGCTGGTGAAGAGATGGTTGGCGGACATGGGGCTCTCCTGAACGGGATCGGGCCTGCGCCGGATCGAGTCGAAAAAACGGGGAGGCGACTCTAGGGCCCAACCTCTCTCCGCGGCTCGCCGACCGGGCGTCGCTATCCTCCCGGCGATGCCCAGGAAACCCGCGGCACACGCCGAAACGAAGCCGAAACGCGGGACCCACGCCGAGCCATCGGCCGGGCTCACCTACGCCGACGCCGGCGTCGACCTCGATACCTACGACGGGTTCATCGCCTCGATCGGGCGCCACATCCGCCGCACGCACACCCCGCGCGTCATGCCCAATCCCGGCGGCTTCGCGGGGCTCTTCCGCCTCGATTACAACCAGAGGCTCTTCCAACGCAACTACAAGGACCCGGTCCTCGTCGCCTGCACCGACGGCGTCGGGACAAAGGTCAAGCTCGCCGCCCAGATGGGCCGGTACGACACCGTGGGCATCGACCTGGTCGCGATGAGCGTGAACGACCTGATCGTGCAGGGC
>JBCAXI010000142.1:0-6902 GCA_038534175.1 Planctomycetota bacterium
CGCCGCCGTTCTCGTCGCTGAGCTTGGTGGCGCGCTCCAGCAGACGACTGTGGAGGTAGAACACGTCGCCCGGGTACGCCTCGCGGCCGGGAGGACGCTTGAGCAGCAGCGAGAGCTGGCGGTACGCCACGGCCTGCTTGCTCAGGTCGTCGTACACGCAGAGCACGTGCTTGGGCGTCTTGCCCTCCTTGCCCTGCCACATGAAGTGCTCGCCCATCGCGCAGCCGGTGTAGGGCGCGATGTACTGCATCGGCGCCGGGTCAGAGCTGCCCGCGTTCACGACGATGGTGTAGTCCATCGCGCCGTTCTCACGCAGCGTGTCGACCACGCCGGCCACGGTCGACTCCTTCTGGCCCACCGCGACGTAGATGCAGACCACGGCCTCGTCGGTGCCCCAGTACTGCTTCTGGTTGATGATCGTGTCGATCGCGATCGCGGTCTTGCCCGTCTTGCGGTCGCCGATGATCAGCTCGCGCTGCCCGCGCCCGATCGGGATCATCGCGTCGATCGCCTTGATGCCCGTCTGCATCGGCTCGGTCACCGGCTGACGCTCGGCGATGCCCGGCGCGATGATGTCCACCTTGCGGTAGTGCGGCGTGTCGATCGCGGGACCGTCGTCGATCGGCTGGCCCAGCGGGTTCACCACGCGCCCCAGCAACGCCTCGCCCACGGGCACCTCGAGCAGGCGACCGGTCGACTTGACCAGGTCGCCCTCCTTCACGCCCAGGTAGTCGCCGTAGACCACGCAGCCGACCGTGTCCTCTTCCAGGTTCATGACCTGGCCCATCACGGCGCCCGACTCGGCCTGGAACTCGACCAGCTCGCCCGCCTTGGCGTTCGCGAGCCCGTAGATGCGCGCGATGCCGTCGCCGACCTCGACCACGCGTCCGACCTCGCTGACCTCCAGCTCGGCGGCGTATTGCTCGATCTCCTGCTTGATGACGCTGGTGATCTCGTCGGTCTTGATCTTCACGGCGGGCATCCCTCTAAGAAGTAGGCGGTTGGGACCGCGTTCGGGGGGTCTCGCGGCCTTCGGCGAGACGGGCCCCAAGGGTAGCGCCGACACCGGGCCGAGACGACGTCCAACCCCGCCCAAGCCGAGCCCAATCGGGCTCACTCGCCCCCGGCGGGCGTCGAGCGACGTCGGATCTCCAGCCGAACGATCGAGTCCTCGACCTCGAACCGCAGCGGCGACGGCAGCGTGGCAAACTTCGCCGCCTTCGACTCGATCCCCCGCTCGAGATCCTCGAAGGTCAGGGGCACCGTCGCGACCACCGGCGTCGAGCCCGACGCGACCGAGGCGACCAGATCGGCCGGCCCGCTCACGCGGACGTCCCGCAGCACCGCCTCGCCCACGATGCGCACGTCCCACAGCCCCAGCTCGACCGCCGGGAGGCGCACGTGCACGGGCGCGGTGGACACCACCGTGCTCGCCGTTCGGCTCCGCAGCGTCACCCGCACGTCCACTGTCGGGGGGGTGATGGTCACGCCCGGCTCGCCGACCATCGACGCCGGCGGCGTGACCAGCACGCTCTGCAGCTCCTGCGAGCGCCCCTCGGGCAGCGAGGCCAGCATCGACTCGGAGAGCCGCGCGACCGCCGAGGCGTCGTCGCCCACGATCTCCAGCAGCTCGGCGATGAGACGACGCGGCGCCCGCAGCACGACCCGCACCGGCGTCACGACGGGCGGGCCCTCGAGGCGCACGCCCTCGGCCACGCCCCGCACCGGGAGCTCGAGCTCCTCGAGCGTGTCCACGCGCAGATCGATCGAGCCCGGCTCGACCTCCCGCACCACGACGCCCCGGAACGCCTCGTGCCGCTGGAGCGCCGCGACGAGATCCACCGCATTCTCGCCCTCCTGCAGTGTCAGCTCCTCGCCCGCGACCAGCTCCACTCCATCGCGCACCGTCGCGCGGAGCCGCTCGACCGACGCGACCGAGCCCTCCACCACGACCTGCACGCCGCCATCCCATCGCTCACCCTCGCGCGACGCGATCGGCGTCAGCAGACGGTCCTCGCGTCCGGCGCGCACATTGACCGCGATCTCGAGCGATTGCGCCCGGAGGCTCTCGTTCTCGGCGAACGCCCAGACAAGCAGCGTCACCACGATCACCACGATGCCCATCCGCACCCGCTTCATGCCCGCGTCCCGTCGTCGAAGTCTTCGGTGGAGTTCGTGGGCACGCGCGTCGCCTCGAGCGCCTCGTCGATCGGCTCGTCCTCATCGCCCAGCTCACGCCGCGCATCGTCCGCGCCGGCCGACCCCTTGCCTTTCTTGCGGGCGTTGCGCTCGTCGGCCCCTTCGAGGCGGAGCAGCAGCGCGGGCTTGATGGCCTCGGGCGACATGGGCGCCGTGAGTCGGCCGCGTTCGGCGAGGCGGATCGAACCGGTCTCCTCACTGACGATCAGCACGACCGCGTCGCTCTCTTTGGTAAGCCCGACCGCCGCACGGTGGCGCGCGCCGAACTCCGGATCGGGCATGTCGGTCGGCTCGGCGAGCGGAAGCTGCACGCTGGCCGCGGTGAGGGTGCGTCCGCGGATGACCACCGCCAGGTCGTGGAGTGCCGTGCCGGGATAGAAGATCGTCTGGAGCAGCCGGGCTGAGACGCGCGCGTTCAGCTTGGTGCCACCCTCGACGAGCCCCTCTAGCCCGATGCGTCGCTCGAAGACCATCAGCGCCCCCATCTTGGCCTTGCTGAAATAGGCCGAGGCCTCGACGACCGAGTCGATGACGCCCTCGATCTCTTTGGGCGAGGTCCTGAAGATGGGCGCCTCGCCCAGGCGGATGAGGGCCCGGCGCAGCTCGGGCTGGAAGATCACGACCAGTCCGATCGCGATGACCGCGAGGAACCGGTCGTAGAGCAGGGTCAGCCGCTGGAACGCCGCACCGCCGCCCAGGATCCGGACGGAGACCGTCGCGACCACCAGGACGACGAGGAGGCCCTTGAGCGCGCCGGCCGCGCGGGTGCCCTCCACAAAGCGAACGATCAGAAAGACCACCAGCCCGATGACGGCGAGCTCGACCAGCACCTCAGCCGGTGAGTACGACGCCACCCGCCGCAGCAGGTCTTCGAGCTGTGTGAATACCGGAAAGCTCAAGCCGGGCGCCCCTGGGTCGGCGCCCGCCGACCAAGTCCCTCATGCAACTGGCACTATAAAGAGGATCGGACAACACCACGCTCCGAGTTCGATTCTCACGCAAGTTCACGCCATGCCGACCATCCCACGCCCGACCAACCCGCAGCCTTCGGCCCAGCACTCGCCCTCCCGCTCGGCGGACCCGCTCGCCTCGCGCGACGCGTCGATCGTCGCGGGCGTCACCGAGTGGTTCCGGCGTGAGGCCCGCCCGCTGCCCTGGCGACCGACCGATCCCAACGCCGACCGGGATCCGTGGCATGCGCTCGTAAGCGAGATCATGGCCCAGCAGACGCAGATCGCACGGGTCGCCGAGCGGTTCGGCCCGCTCATCGAGCGATTCCCCACGCCAACCGCGATGGCCGAGGCCGACGAGGCCGAGGTGCTCGCTCTCTGGTCGGGGCTAGGGTACTACCGGCGTGCCCGGAACCTGCATGCCGCGGCCCGAGCGATCGTCGAATGCTTCGGGGGCCGCACCCCCACCACCGCAGCCGAGCTCGAGACCCTCCCGGGCGTGGGGCGGTATACCGCGGGCGCGGTGGCGTCGATCGCCGCGCATCAGCCCACGCCGATCGTCGATGGCAACGTCGCCCGCGTGCTGGTCCGCCTGGAATCCAGAGCGATGCGCCACGGCGCATCGGACACCCTCCGCTGGGGCTGGAACCGGGCCGACGACCTCGCCCGCATCGCGGGCGATGCCAACATCGCGGCGTTCAACGAGGGCCTGATGGAGCTCGGCGCCACGGTCTGCACGCCGGGCGAGCCGGCCTGCGATCGCTGTCCATTATGCGGCCCGTGCCACGCGCGCGCGGAGGGACGCCAGGGCGAGATCCCACTGCCCAAGGTGCGCGCCGCGAGATCGCGCCTGTTCGCGACCGCCGCCGTCGTCACCGACGGGCGAGGACGCCTCCTGCTCGAGCGGCGTCCGTCGAGCGGCCTCTGGGCCAACCTCTGGCAGGCACCCACGCTCGAGGCCGACGGCCGAACCCCCACAAAGGCGCGGCTCTCGTCGCACCTCGGCGCCGAACTTGAGCTGACTCGATCGGGCGTCCTGCTCGTGCAGACGACGCACCGCGAGGTCCGCTTCAGCGTGCACCACGCCGAGGCCAGGGCGCCCGCGACCGCACGGCTCGCCGTCGGCGGGCGGCGATGGGTCGCGCCCGCCGATCTGCGCACCCTCGGGCTCGGATCGGCCCAACGCAAGGTGATCGGGCTCGCCTTGCCGTCGTCGTAGCCCGTACCGTGGCCTCGTGCTGCTGGCGATTGTCATCCCGGTCTACAACGAGCGCGAGACGCTGCGCGAGGTGGTCGCTCGGATCGACGCGGCCCCGCCGCCGATGGATGCCGACGTTCGCCCCGTCGAGCGACGGCTTGTGCTGGTCGACGATCGCTCGACCGACGGCAGCCGCGCGATCGTGACCGAGCTCGGCGCGCAGCCGCACGTGACCGCCGTGCTGCAGCCGCACAACCAGGGCAAGGGCGCCGCCGTGGCGCTCGGCCTGCAAACCGCGCTCGAATTGCACGCCGACGCCGCGCTGATCCACGACGCCGATTTCGAGTACGACCCCGCCGACCACGCGCGCGCACTCGAGCCGATCGTGCGGGGCGAGGCCGACGCCGTCATCGGATCACGCTTCGCCCACCCCGACCGCCCCCACGAGCAATGGCCCATCGAGCGCCGATTCGCCAACCAGTTTCTCACAACGCTCTCGAATCTGACGACCGGCCTCAAGCTCACCGACATGGAGTGCTGCACGAAGGTCTTCACACGCCCCGTGCTTGAACGAATCGAGATCCGTGAGCAACGCTTCGGCCTTGAGCCCGAGATCGTCGCGCGACTCGCCGGCATGTCCATCCCGAGCGACAACGGCCAAGCCCGGCCCGTGCGCGTCGCCGAGGTCCCCGTCCGCTACGACCCGCGGGGCTACGAAGAGGGCAAGAAGATCACCTGGCGCGACGGGCTGGCGGCGATCCGGTGCATCCTCAAGTACGCGCCCCGCAACTGACCCTGCCCCGTCTCGTACCATGCCGTCGTGGAACCAAGCGCCTCGCCGCAACACAACGCGATCCCATCGCTCCCGACACAGGTCAAGATCGTCGGCATCGGCGACGTCTTGCTCGGCCTGTGGGCGCTGGGCGAGGTGGTCCTGAGCCTCGCCAACCATCACCTCAGCATCAACTTCGCGGTCCTGTGGATTCCGGCCGGCATCGGCATCTTGATGCGCGTGAACGCGTGGCGCCTTTGCTCGCTCGTGCTCCACATCATCATCGCGCTGATCCCGCCGGTCGTCATCCTGCTGCTGCTGATCGGGTGGGGTGGGGTGACGTATCGCGGCTGGTCCGCGACGTCGGCGGCGGAGCTCGCCCTCGCGGTCGTGAGCTATGCGTTCATCGTCTGGGCCATCTTCGTGCTCTTGCGTCCCGACGTCCGCCGAGCGTTCATGCGGTAACCCGTACGCTCTCGAAATGCCCGAGCCACACGACCACTCCCCCAAAGGCATCCGAAACCGAATCCTCCAGCGCGAACGCACCAGCTACCTCTCCGACTTCGTCTACGGCGCCATCGACGGCGCGGTCACCACGTTCGCCGTCGTCTCCAGCGTCAAGGGCGCCGACCTCAGCCCCGCGATCGTTCTCGTCCTCGGCGCCGCCAACCTGATCGGCGATGGCTTCTCCATGGCCGCCGGCAACTTCCAGGGCACCCGCGCCGAGAACCAGCGGCGCGAGCGCATCCGCCGCTTCGAGTCCGAAGAGATCGAGAATCACCCCGACGGCGAGCGCGCCGAGGTCCGCGAGATCTTCAAGCACAAGGGCTTCGAGGGCGACACGCTCGACGGCGCCGTCGAGACCATCACCGCACGCAAGGAACGCTGGATCGAGTTCATGCTCACCGAGGAACACGGGCTGAGCATGGACGAGCGCAACGCGTGGCGGGCCGCGGGCATGACGCTCGTCGCGTTCATCGTCGTCGGCGCCATACCGCTCGTCCCGTTCGTCTTCGAGGCCATCGGCGCGATCGCCTCGGGCCCGGCGTTTCTCGTGAGCTCGATCGCCACGGGCGCGGCGTTCTTCCTCATCGGCGCCGCCAAGAGCCGCTTCGTCGACGAGTCATGGTTCAAGGGCGGGATGGACACGCTCTTCGTCGGCAGCATCGCCGCGGTGCTGGCGTACTTCGTCGGCCTGCTGCTCAAGGGTCTGGCGGCGTGACGCGATCGGCGCCCTCGTCGTAGGTCTTGTTCGGACCCCAAACACCCAGCGCGAGCCGTGCCGACATCATCGCCACCGCGATGCTCACCGCGCTGAGCAGCTTGAACGACTCCTCCATCGCGTACGGGTCGAAGTCGTAGTCCTCCTCCAGCCGCATGTCCCACAACGCCATCGCCATGAAGAAAGTGAAGCCGATCCCCAGGTAGGCGATCATCCCCCACAGCCGCAGCAGTCGGCGCCAGAACGGCAACGCCACCAGCCCAGCGATCGGCGCGTAGAACAACACCACAATGTCATCGACATGGTCCGTCGGACCCTGCATGTTGGTCGTCTCGGTGATCCAGTCGCCGATCGCCTCGTGCACCTTGAACTGATCGTCGATCGCCAGCCCAACCAGCCCGACACCCGCGACGAACCAGAACCGCGCGAACCTCGACGGCCGCAGATCCCACCAGTTCTGCCCGGCCACGATGCCCGCGAGCAGGAAGGCGAGCACGGTCGCGATCGTGCCGGGGCGCCCCTCGCCGAAGTAGCGGCCCGGGTTGTCGTGCCGCAGATCGC
>JBCAXI010000143.1:0-6887 GCA_038534175.1 Planctomycetota bacterium
GCAGACCCAACGCAACACTGAGCGCGATCGCGGCGAACGAACGGCTCACGCGTCTCATGCCTCGCTCCCGCTCATCACCTGGCTCAGTTGCTCGATCGCGGCGGCGACCGCGTCATCGTCCATGCCGGGATTGACCACGTGTTGCGTCTCGGACGGGGCGTCCTTGGGTCCTCGCTCGCGCACGCGGAGCACGCCGTCGGCGGCGCCGAGGTACTCGAGCTTCTTCTTGCGAATCAGCAGCAGCGCGAGCACGTACCGAAACACCTGGCGGCGCGTGTCCTCGGCGCCTCCGAGGCTCTCGAACAGTTCCATGAGCGAGCCGGCGTCGATCAGTGGATCGGGCTTGGCCGATGGATCCGGTCGGACGGTGCGCCAGCTCGCGAACACGCCGGTCGGAGCCTTGGTCCCGGCGCTCGCGTCCCACGCGTCGAGTTTGTACTCGAGACGCTGGAGGACGCCCTCGTCTTCTCGCTCGATGAGCGTGACGACGATGGGATCGCCCGGTCGGAGCGTCTCTCCGGTGGCGGCGCAAACGCCGTCCGCGCGTGTGATTTCGTATCCGAGCCCGCCGATCGCTGCCATTGGCGGAGTCTAGACCCCGCGATCCGGCGTGCAGGACAGCTCAAACAGCCGGCGGCGCTCTCCATTTGCCGCCACGCGGAATCGCTTGGTCTGGCCGCACTGCGGACACCGCGCGGTGTACGCCTGGCGGCGGTCGTCCCGCAGCACGCGGACGTACCGATTTGAGCAAGAGAACCAGACGCCGATGAAGTTGTTCAAAGGCGGCCCAGTCGGTGGGGCGTCGCCCTCGACGATGTCGAGCCGAACGCGGCGCTCGGGCCCTCGCGGTGGCGTGCCATCAGCTGTCACAAGAGTGGTATCGGCTTGGATCTGCCCGGGCCTGCAACCACTCGACCCAGGGTTCTTGCGGGTCGCGGACCTTCTAGATAGGGTGTCCGGGTCGGATGACACCCCATTGTGTGGTGGTGGTGATCTCGAGAGGCGACGCACTGGTGCTTGGGTCGTCTCCGGTCGCGGACATGGGTCCTAAACTGTTGACTGGCTCAAGCGTTGCGTGCGAGCCGTGCCGTGAGGGCTGAGGCGAGAATCTCTGGCGACATGCTCCGACCGCTGACCATTTTGCCCGATCCTCCGCCGGCACCGGCGCCCATCGGCCTGATCGCCGGAGGCGGCCGCCTGCCGCACACGATCGCGCGGCACCTCGCCGCAGAGGGGCGACCCGTGCACGCGCTCGGGTTCACCGGGCACTACGACGAGGATCTTCCGGCGCTGTGCGACTCGTTCCAGACCGTGGGCCTTCTGCGTGTGGGCGGCTGGGCCTCGAAGCTTTCGAAGCTCGGCGTGCGACACGCGATCATGGTGGGTCGCGTCGACAAGTCAGCACTCATGCACAACCCCAAGCGATACCTGCACTACGTGCCGGACTTTCGCACGGCCATGGCGTGGTATCGACGCCTGCGCCACGACCGTCGATCGCACGCGATTCTCGCGGCGGTCGCCGAGGAACTCGACCGGAAAGGGATCGCGCTCTTGGACTCCACGGCACCCATTCCCGACGAGCTCGCGACCGCTGGCCCCATGACCCATCGCCAGCCCACCGTGGAACAGAAGGCGGACGTCGAATTCGTGTGGCCACTCTTGACCGAGTTGCTGCGACTGGATGTTGGCCAATCGATCACGGCTCGCTTCCGCGACGTGATCGGCGTCGAGGCGGTGGAGGGCACGGATCGCCTTATCGAGCGGACCGGCGCGTTGTGCAAGTCGCGCGGCTGGGTGCTCTGCAAGGGCGCGCGGGTCGGGCACGACCGCCGCGCTGATGTCCCGACCGTGGGCCCCACCACGATCGAGCGTTTGCGTGAGCACGGCGGCGGCTGCCTGGCGCTGGCCGCGAACGACGTGATCATTGTCGAAAAGGACCGAACGCTGGAGCTCGCCGACCGCCTTGGCGTTGCCGTGATCGGCGTGCCGCAGGCTCAGCCTCGGGCGGTGCGTTCGGTCGAGGCCACGCCGGCACCCGCGTTCGCCGACGCCTGATCGGCGTGGATCTGCCCGAGCCCACAAGCCCTCGATCCGTCGAGCCGAGCTACGCAAGCCGCGGCGCGCTGAAGCTCGTCCACGCGCTCGACACCTTTGGGCTCGACCCACGCGGGCTGGTGTGCGCCGATCTGGGCTGCTCGACGGGCGGGTTCACCGACGTGCTGCTGCGTCGCGGCGCCGAGCGGGTGTTCGCGATCGACACCGCCTACGGCCAGCTCGACTACCGACTCCGCGTCGACGGCCGAGTTGTTGTGATGGAACGCACGAACGCGTTGCACGCCGAGCCGCCCGAGCCCGCGAAGTGTCCGATGTTGATCGTCATCGACCTGGGTTGGACGCGTCAGTCCCACGCCATCCCGGCCGCGCTGCGATGGCTGCGGGACGATCCGAGCTCGCGCGTGATCTCGCTGATCAAACCGCACTACGAGATTGAGCGGTCGGCGTTCGAGGCCGAGGCGGAGCAGGGTGTGCTGGCGCCGGCGCGAGCCGAGTGCATCGCAACGGAGGTCGCGGCGGCGATGCCGTCGTTCGGCGCCCAGGTCTTAGAGATGACGCCCTCGCCGGTGCTCGGCGGCGCCGTGAAACGCGGCAAGCGCAAAGGCAAGACCAAGGGCGCGGGCAACGTCGAGTATCTCGCGTTGGTCGCTCCGACCGCCTCGCGAGCAGTCGACTAAGCGTCGACGCCCTTCCAGCCGTCCACGGGGGCGTCGTTGGCGCCGCGCGTGAGCGTCCAGAGGCGTTCGAGCACCGCTTCGAGCCCCATCCCCGCGGCACCGCTGATCGCGAAGGCGTCACGGCTGACATCGAGCTCGGCGCAGAGCTCGTTCAACGCGTCCCGTCGGGCGGCGTCGTCGGGCAATAGGTCGAGCTTGTTGAGCGCGATCAGCTCGTCCTTCTCGGCGAGCGCCGGCGCGTACTGAAAGAGCTCGTCGCGGATCGCGCGGTAGTTCTCGGCCGGCGTGGAGCCGTCGGGCGGCGCCGCGTCGAGCAGGTGGAGCAGCACGCCCGTGCGTTCGACGTGGCGCAAAAAGTCGTGCCCAAGCCCCGCGCCGCTCGCGGCGCCCTCGATGAGCCCGGGGATGTCCGCGAGCACGAGACGGCGCGAGGGGTCGATCTCCGCGATGCCGAGCTGGGGCGAGAGCGTGGTGAAGGGGTAGTCGGCGATCTTCGGATCGGCGCGTGTGAGCGTCTTGAGCAGGGTCGACTTGCCCGCGTTGGGCTTGCCGATGAGGCCGACGTCGGCGATGAGCTTGAGCTCGAGCCGGGCCTCGAACCCGTGGCCTGGCTCGCCGGGCTCGGCCTGGCGCGGGGTCTGGTTGATCGCGCTCTTGAAGCGTTCGTTGCCTCGGCCGCCGCGCCCGCCGCGGGCGATGACCTCATGCTCACCCTCGCCAAGATCGGCCACCAGTTCGTCGGACTCGGCGTCGTACACGAGCGTGCCGGGCGGCACGCGAACATGGAGGTCCTCGCCGCCGGCGCCGAACTGGGATCGCCCGCGTCCGGGCTCGCCGTTTTGAGCGGACCAGTGGTGCTTGCCCCGGAAGTCGTAGAGCGTGTTGAGGCCAGTGTCTGTGACAAAGACGATATCGCCGCCATCGCCGCCGTCGCCGCCGTCGGGCCCGCCCTTGGGGATGCCGCGGCCTCGGTAGAACGAGACGCAGCCATCGCCGCCCTTGCCGGCCTGCACGAAGATCATCGCTTGGTCAACGAACACGGACGAAGGGTAGCGCGGTCGAGCGTCGCTCAGGCCGCGAGGGCGTATCGGCCCGTGCCGAGTTGTCGGAGCAGGCGATCGCGGTCGTTGGCACGGCAGAACCGCGTGAACGCGACCGCCATGCGCGTGGGCCCGACATCGACCTCGTCGTCGTCGAGCCAGATGACGTTGCCGATCACGTAGATCGCTCGTCCGGGCCCGATGTCGTGGGTGCCGGGGACGCCGAGGCCGGGCAGGTGCAGTTCGAGCGCGATGGGCGTGCCGGGCGCGATGGGTCGATCGAGCTCGAAGCGGGCGCCGCTCTCGCTCACGTCGTAGGCGTGCCCGTCGAGCGCGTACTCATCGCGGTCGAGGGGACGCACACGGACAAAGTGGTACATCGGACGCAGCATGAATCTGGCGTGGCGTCGACGGTCGATGTTGGCCATCGCAGGGGCCTCCGTTCGTGCGATCGAATGTCGCACTCGCGGGGTATCGGCCCTCGGCCGTTGCGTCTCCACGTTTTGGACCGATTCGGACTCCCCCAGGATGGGGCGTCAGGTGTGCGCACCATCCGCCGATGGCGACACCTCGAGCAGCACACGCAGCACGCGACCGCCCACGCCGGACTCATCGGCGACTCGATCGAGCAGGTCGGCGGGCAGGCGATCAAGCACCTCGCGGCTCAGGCTCGCGGGCACGTCCATCACGCGTCCGTCCGGGCAGATGAGATGCACGTGGTCGCGGACATCGGCGTCGTAGCGGCATGGACCGGCGCCGCAACGGGTCACGCGGGCCAGCCCGGTTCGCACGAACGCGTCCAGGGTGTTGTAGATCGTGGCGAGCGAGAGGCCCTCTTCTCCGGTGCGGACGGACTCGAACAGCTCCTCGGCCGTGGGATGGGCGTCGGTCATGCGGAGCGCGTCGTAGATCGCCTCACGCTGCCGCGTGCAGCGGAGGCCATGGTCATGGAAGACTTCTCGAGCGGACTGCACGGCATATCCCCGGATCGAGCACGCTCACCCGCGCTCAAGAAGCACTATACGGGCGTCCCCTAGGTTCAGGAATGGTCAACTCGGAGCAACCATTCGTCGGTGCTCGATGCCGGCCTCCATGAAGAGATCCGAGTCGTAGGTCCAGCCGAGCCGTTCGTAGAAGCCGCAGGCGTCGAGGCGGGCATGGCAATAGACCCGATCGAGACCCAAACCGGTCGCGCGATCCATGAGTGCGTCCACAAGCAGCCGCCCCACGCCCCGCCCGCGGCAGACATCGTCCACGGCCATCTGCATGAGCTTGCCCTCGCGGGGCGTGGCGTCGAGCTTGGGGTGGAGGCAGACGACCCCTACGACGCCATTCCGGTCTCCGGCGAGCTTGTCATCGATCGCGACGAAGTGCTCGAACGCCTCCTCGACGCCGGGGTACTCCGATCGGAATCGCTCGATGGTGTACTCGATCTCGTCGAGCAGGACCTCCTGGCGGAGGGCGCAGGCGCCGGGGTAGTGCGGGCTATTGATGCTGATGCGTTCGATTTGCATAGGTTGGCGAAGCGTATGGCGCGGGTCGACCCGCGCGGGCGGCGTAACGTCTGCTGTGGCGAAGGACGCGGATCGACCACCCGAGGCCTTGTTGTGCGAGGACTGCGGCTATCCGCTTTCCGGCCTTGATCCCACGGGCGCTTGCCCCGAGTGCGGGCGGCTCATCGACGCGTCGCTGCCGAAGCACCGAGCGGGCCCGGCCTGGCTGGATCGACCGTCGCTGTGGTACTGGCTCGAGTACGCCCGAGGCGCGTTGTGGACGACCGCGGCGGATCGTCGATCAATCCGCATCGATGAGTCGGCCGCGCGGCGATTGCTCACGATGAACGTTCGCCTCGCGACGGCGCCGCCGGCGCTCGCGGGGTTGCTATGGCTGGCGTGGCGGTGGTTTGTTGTGCCGCCGACGACGTCGGGCGCCCTGGATCGACGGAGCATCGGCCTGCTGGCGTTGCCGCTGGTGGTCTTACTCGTCGCGCCAACGCTGCGTCTGCTGACCTTGATCGAACGCCGTGGCATCCGGTTCTTCGGGGCCCGGCACGGCTGGCGGATCTCTCGCGAGGTGGCGTGGTCGGTGTGCGCCCACGCGTCGGTCGCGTGGGTAGTTGCGACGATGCTGGCGACGCTCGCGCTGCTCTCGGGCCCGATCGCGGCGCGGCTGGCCTCGGGGGGCGGCTCGCTCACGCTGGCTTACTGGGCCCCGATCGGGCTCGCGCCGATCGCGTTTGGCATCGGAATGGTGTGGTTCGAGTGCCTGGTGTTCATGGGTGTTCGGTCGTGCCGATTCGCGAATCGCCCGGACGCTCGTTGACGAAGACCGAACGGCGTAAAGCCGCGCCGCGTAGGATCGTCCAATGGACCCCAGACGCCCCTCCCGACAGATCGTGCTCGGCAGCGAAAAGACCGGCCTCGTCCGCGTTGGCGGCGGGCTGCCGGCGGACCACGCGATGGCCGACGGCTCGACCGAGCCGGCGCCGATCTCCGTCCAGACCATGACCGCGGGGTACACGCACGACATCGACAAGTGCGTCGCCGAGATCCACAAGCTCCACGCGGGCGGGGCCGACGTGGTCCGCGTCGCCGTGCCCGAGCGGAAGGACACCGAGGCGCTGCCCGAAATCCTCAACCAGACGTCCGTCCCGATCGTCGCTGACGTCCACTTCCACTTCAAGCGGGCGCTCGAAGCCGTCGAAGCCGGCGTGCACAAGATCCGGCTGAACCCGGGCAACATCCAGGACCGCGACCAGGTCAACGCCGTGATCGATGCGTGCAAGGACGCCGGCATCCCGATCCGCGTGGGTGTGAACGAAGGCTCGATCATCGAGCGCAAAGACAAGCAAAAGCGGATGGAAGAGCTCGGCAAGTTCTTCGAGAAGACCTCGGCCACGGGCACGATGAGCGCGAAACACGCGCACTTGCTGGCACTGATCATCGCCAAGCTCGAAGAGTACATGGAGATCTTCTACGAGCGCGACTTCCGCGACGTCGCGATCAGCTGCAAGTCGATGGACGCGGGGTGCACGCTAGGGGCCTACCATGAAGTCAGCCACCGTTTCGACGCGCAGCAGCACCTGGGCGTAACGCACGCCGGCCCAAACGACACC
>JBCAXI010000144.1:0-6835 GCA_038534175.1 Planctomycetota bacterium
GATCTCGAGCAGGTCGCGGAGTTCGAGCAGCGCCTGCTCGTGCCGTCCCATGTTCAGGAGCGTGACGCCGAGATTTGCCTTTCGGCGAATGGTGAGAGAGTGCTCGCTCCCGTGCTTTCGTTCGCTAGCGTTCGAGGCGCGCTCAAAGGAATCGATCGCTTGCTCGTGCTTGTCTTGGTTGAGCAACGACATGCCGAGCACGGCAAGCGAACTGATCGCTCGCTCGGACTCTTCGCCGTGCAGCCGCGCGTTTGTCTCGTACGCACGGCGCGCGAACGGCTCGGCCTCGGCCGGCCGCCCCATTCCGCGGAGCGCCTGGGCCACGCGACGCAGCGCCTGAGCCGTTTCTTCCTCGTCTCGTCCCTCGTACAGCCCAAGCGCGAGCCGATACTGCTCCACCGCGAGGGCGTGGGCGCCGAGATTCCGATACATGCCGCCGATCGACGTCCGCAGCCTGGCCTCGACGAGTGGGTCGTCCCGGTATCGAGTCTCAACCAGATGGAGGGCGCTCTCCGCGATGGAGTTCTTCAGCACCTCGCGCCCGAGGTTCGTGGCGTTGACGAACTCGAGGTGGTCATCAATGAGCAAACGCTGGTCTTGGCTCGCGCTCGACGCCTCGTGCTCGCGCCGAAGGTCGTCAAAGATGATCTCACCCAGCTCGCTGGCGCCGACGTCTGTCAAGAGCCTTCCGTGGAAATCGGCGACCTGCGAGAGGCGATCGGTGGTCTCGGCGAGGTCCTGGTTGGTGCGCTCGAGATCCTGATTGGCCCGGAGCGACGAAGCGAGGCCGAGGCTCGTGCCGACGACGCCGAAGGCGAGCAACGCGAAACTCGCGGCAACACCAGCCACGAGCGTTTTGTTGCGTTTGGCAAACTTGCGTAGCTGATACAGCGTGCTCGGCGGCGCCGCGCTGATGGGCTCGTCGCGGAGGTGCCTGCGGATGTCGTCCGCGAGCTCGGCGGCCGTGGCGTATCGCTCGTCGCGGTCTTTGGCCATCGCCTTCTCGGCGATCGTGGTGACGTCGCCCCGGAGCGCGGTGTGGATCGAGCCGAGTCGCGTCGGCTCGGTTTGCTGGATGACCCGAGCGGCCTCGGCGATGGGCAGGCCCGAGAGATCGTGCGGGGCCTGGCCCGCGATGATCGTGTAGAGCATCACGCCGATCGCGTAGACATCGCAGCGTGTGTCCAGCGTCTCGGGACGCCCCTCGAATTGCTCGGGGCTCATGTGCGAGAGTGTGCCGACGATCTGCCCCGGGTTCGTTTGCACGGTGGCGTGCACGTCGGCGTCGGTGAAGCGGGCGACGCCGAAGTCGAGCACCTTGGGTTGGCCGATGTCATCAGCGACCACACTCGATCCGATGCCGGAGCGCGAAGTTGTTTCTTCGGCGGCGACCAGGACGTTGCCGGGCTTCAAGTCGCGGTGGATGACGCCCTTCTGGTGCGCGTGCTGCACGGCGTCGCAGACGCGTGCGGTGAGCTCTAGGCGTTGTTGGAGGGTTAGATGGCGTTGTTCAACGTGTTGATTGAGGGGCAGGCCGTCGATGAACTCCATCGCGAAGTAGGGGGCCTCGTCGCTGCCCAACGTCGCGGAGCCGGACTCGTAGATGTGCGCGATGCCGGGGTGCTGGAGCTGCGCGAGCACCTGCGCCTCTCGACGAAAGCGTGCCGCCAGGCCGTCGCTGAGCACGCCCGTACGCACGACCTTGAGCGCCACGCGCCGCTTGGGACTCTCCTGCTCGGCCTCATAGACCACGCCCATACCCCCGCGGCCGATCTCACGGACGACGCGATACGCGCCGATGCGATCGGGCGTGGTGGGAGGTGGAGCGATGGACGTCTTGGGATGACCTTCGAGAAAGGCGTCGTCGCCCGCGGCGTCGGCCGAGAGAAGCTCGCGCAAATGCTGGGCCAGGGACGCATCGTCGCCACACTCTCGCTCGATGAACGTCCGGCGTTCGTTGGGCGCTAGCTCGATCGCCCGATCGAACAGCTCGCGGACGCGCGCACTATCCATTGATCGAGTCGCCGGACTTGAGCGTTGTTCGAAGCGTGGCCTTTGCGAATCGCCAGTCGGACTCGACGGTGCGGAGCGAGACGTCCAGGATGTCCGCGGCCTGCTGGGCGGTCAGACCGGCGAAGAAGCGGAGCATCACGACCTGGTGCGCGCGCTCGTGGTCGGTTTCCAGTCTCTTCAGACCCTCGTCGAGCGCGAGCATGTCCTCGGCCGGCGCCTCGATTGGCACGGCGAGGTTCGCGGTCGAGACGCGCTTGCGGTCGCCGCCCTTCTTGAGCGTCGCCTTGTGCGCGGCCTGGTTGACAAGGATGTCGCGCATCGCGCGGGCCGCGACGAAGAAGAAGTGCGCGCGGTTCTCGTAGGTCTCGCCATTGTTTCCGACCGCGCGGAGGTACGCCTCGTGCACGAGGGCCGTGGGCTGGAGGGTCTGGCCCGGCGGGATCCTGCCCATGCGTGCGTGGGCGACGGCGCGGAGCTCTTCGTAGACCAGCGGCAGCAGCTCCTCGGCGGCGGCCGCGTCGCCCTCGGCGGCGGACCGCAGGAGCATCGTGATCTGGCTCTCTTCGGGCATCTCCCCAGCGTACGGGGAGGGCTTGGCTGGCCCAACCCGCTTGGGAACTCACTCTTTCTTCGACGTGGCTGCGGGTTGGGCTGCCGGATCTGGGCTTGGAGGTGTCGGCGTCGATCGCCGGCCGAGCCAGACACACCGGTCACAGACCGCAAAGGAGCAGACCATGAACCGTCAGAACAGCATCATCCGAGGCCTCGCCCTGGGCGCCGCCCTGATCGCGGGGACGGCGGGGGCCGCCTCAGCGCAGAGCCTCATCGGTGACGAGGTCACCATCGAGGGCCAGGGCGTCCTTGCGGGCCAGAGCTTTACTGTCACCGTCGGGGCGGGCGTTGAGGCCACCCTCGAACAGACGTTCTTAGGCCTCAGCTACGGCGTCGACATCGACGCCACGGGCATCACCATCACCGATCTGAACGGGCCAGGCACCATGTCCAACTGGGGCTCCGACGGCGCCGGCGGGTTCAGTATCGCGTTCACTATCTCGGGCCTGGACTTCGACAACGGGGCGCCGATCAGCGGCGTCACGCTCTCGGGCACCGGATCCGGGATCGACGCGGGCGACGCCGACTTCACCGCGAACTCGGTCACGAACATGATTCCGTCGAGCATGTTCTCGACCAACGGCGGGCAGATTGTCCGGATCGACCTCGAGACGCCGCTGGTTGCCAACGTCACGCAGGGCACGTTCCACACGACGCTGCAGGACGCGCTGGACAACGCCAACTCGGGCGACGCGATCGAGATCGCCGCGGGCACGCTGTTCGAGAGTGATCTTGCCTTCCCCGCTGGCATCGACCTGACGATTCGAGGCGCCGGGCCTTCGCTGACTTCGATCGACGCGCAGCTCCAGGATCGCGTCTTGGGGTTGACGAGCGGAACGATCCGCTTTGAGCGGATTGCATTCCGCAACGGTCGGCCCACTGCCAGCTTCCAGGGCGGGCTCAGCTTGCGGAACTCGTCGGTTCACATCACCGACTGCCACTTCATTGGCAACGAGGGCACGAACTGGGCGTCGGCTGTGGAGACAGACGGAGGCAGTGTGACCTTTACGCGGTGCGAGTTCCGAGACAACACGAATGGCACGGTTGGGATGATTGTAGTGGATGCCAATTCGAGTGTATCTCTGGTCGGCTGTGTGTTCACCGGAAACAGTAATACGATCGCGACGATCCTTAGCCAGAGCAATTCGAATGTTGCTCTGATCGGTTGCGAGTTTGCTGGCAACCAAAGTCAGTTCCACGAGGTCCGTGCGAGCGTGAACGCAACGGTTGACATTGTGAGTTGTACGATCGTGAGCACCATGGACCAAAGGGTCTGGGCTCAAACCGCCGACGCCACGGTCAACGTGGCGAACACCGTGTTTGACACGTCTGGCAGCCTCGATGTCATTGGTGGCCCCGGCACGGTTTTTGCCAACTCCAACCTGTACAACGGCGCCCCCGCCTCTGACGGCAACATCGACGGCGTGCCGACGTTCGTCGACGCGGCCAACGGCGACTACCGCCTGGCCCCGGGCTCGCTCGGCATCGACGCGGCCGACGTCGACGCGTATGTGAACGCTGCTGGCGGCTTGCTCGACCTTGCCGGGGCCGGCCGTTACAACAACGACCCAGGAACGCCCGACAGCGGTGTCGGTGCCTTCACCTTCCTCGACATGGGCGCGTACGAGTTCCAGGGCCAGACTTCCGGGAACACCTGCGTTGCCGACGTGACGACCGATGGGACGTCCAACGGTGTGCCCGACGGCGACGTGACTTTGAGCGACTTCAGCTACTACCTCGGCCTGTGGGCGCAGGGCTGCCCCTGATTGGTCTCTGAGACTTCCTGATCGCTCTCCTTTGTGAGCGGTGTCGGCCGGGCCTGGCGAACGCTGGGCCCGGTCTTTTGGTGCGTGGATGAAAATTTTCCAGGTATCGCTGCGGGTTGGGCCGCCAGATCTCGGCTTGGAGGTGTCGGCGTTGATCGCCGGCGGAGCCAGACACCCCAGCTTCAAGGAGAAGACCATGCCACGCAAGCAACGAATCCACCGAGCGGCCCTCGTCGGCGCCGCCAGCCTCGCCGCCCTCGCGGGCGTTACCCAGGGCGACATCACTTGGCGGTTCAGCTCAACCGATGGCACCAACACGCTCTCGGGCCAGCTCGTGACCGACGGGAATCCGGGCGACGAGCAGACGATGGGCAGTGTGTTCACGCTGGTCCGCATCGACTCGATCAGCTACAACGGCACGCCCATCACGAGCTGGCAGGGCGGCAGCACGCTGCCGTTCCTCGCGACCTCGCCCGCTGATCAGATCCAGGTCGTCGCGCCGGGCGACGCCGAGCTCGAGCCGAGCACGGGCAACTCGCTCCAGGGTGTCTCGGACGACTTCAACTTCAACTTCATCGTGCTCGCGCGGCCCGGCACGGTCGCCGAGTCGGACGCGCTCGGAGCGATCCCGAACACGCCGGCTTTCTCGCCGACCTCGACCACGTTCACCACCAACCCACCCACGCCGCCCGGCGATGAGTGCACCGACCCGATCGTCGTCGTGGATGGCACAATCGATACCGGCCTTTACGGCGACAACACCGGCTCCACCGGCGATGACACGTTCTGCGGCGGCGCCGATGACATCGATCGCTGGTACAGCTTCACGGCAACGCAGACGGGCTTCCTGTCGGTTGACGTCTGCCGCCCGGGGATGCAGTACGACCCGATCGTCGCGTTCTACTTCGACTGTCCGGAGACCGGCGGCTTCACGGTCGATTGCTTCGATGGCCAGGCCGCGTGTATGTTCGGAAGCGTTGAGACGCTCGTTGAGAGCGGGCAGACGTACTTCATCCGCCTTTCCGCCAAGGATGGCGCCGCCTCGCCGACTGACACGCTCGACGTGCGGTTCGTGTTCAGCATCGACCCCTGCGAGCTCGGCACCGACGTGGACTTTGATGGCATCAAGGATCCATGCGACAACTGCCCGGGTGAGCCGAACATCTTGCAGCAGGATCAGGACCTCGACAACACGGGTGACGCCTGCGACAACTGCCCAACGATCGACAACCCGAATCAAGAGGACGCCGACGATGACGGCTTCGGTGACGCTTGCGACAACTGCCCGAACGTCGAGAACTTCGGCCAGGAAGACGCCGACATGGACGGCGTCGGCGATGCGTGCGAGACCGCGTGCAGCCCGGCCGACGTGACCACCGAGGGCACGGCGAACGGCATGCCGGACGGCGTCGTCACGCTGAGCGACTTCAGCTTCTACCTGGGCCTGTGGTCCGCGAACGATTCGAGTGCCGACATCACGGCCGAGAGCTCGTGCAACGTCGGCTCTGGCGAGGGCGCCGTCACGCTGAGCGACTTCTCTTGCTACCTGAGCGTCTGGTCTCAGGGCTGCCGCTGAGCGTGGCCTCCAGGCGTGGGATTGCCCGCGTCGACAACCTCATCTCACAACGTCCACGCCCCGGCCCAGCCGTCGGGGCGTGTGTCGTGTGACGCGGCGCGGCGGATCGGCCGCTCTACAGGAACAGCCCGGCGATGGACGCGGTCATCCAGCACGCGAGCATGCCGCCGAGCATGGCGCGGACGACGAGTCGCGCGAACTCTTCCCGGCGGGACGGCGCGAGCTCGCCAAGGCCGCCGAGCTGGATACCGATGGAGGCGAAATTGCAGAACCCGCAGAGCGCGTACGTCGCGATCGCGATGGAACGGGGGTCCAGCCCGCTGTCCGTGTCCGAGGCGATCTCGGATAGCCGTGCGTAGGCGAGGAACTCGGTCGCCACGATCTGGAGTCCCATGACGCCGCCGATGGTCTGAGCGTCCTCCCAACGCACGCCGATCGCCCAGGCGGCTGGCGTGAAGAGCATGCCAAGCACCTCCGACACGCTCGTGCCGAGCGCGCGCAGTGGCCAGTCGAGAAGTGCGGCGAGCGAGACGAACGCGATGAGCACGGCGCCCACGTTGAGCGCGAGGTGGAGCCCGTCGCGGGCGCCGCGGGCTGCGGCGTCGAGGGCGTTGGCGCCGGGGAGCTCCATCGCGCGGATCGCCGTGCGCTCATCGGGCGCGTCCTCGGTCTCGGGGAAGACGATCTTGGCGATCGCGAACGCGCCTGGGGCCGACATGAGGCTCGCGGTGATCAGGTGCATCGCGAACTCGCGTTGGCGCTCGGGGTCATCGCCGCCGAGCACGGCGATGTATCCGAGCAGCACGCTGCCCGCGATCGTCGCGAAGCCGCTCGTCATCACAACAGCGAGCTGCGAGCGCGTCATCAT
>JBCAXI010000145.1:0-6819 GCA_038534175.1 Planctomycetota bacterium
ACGCTCGACGCCGAGCGGACGATCGGGGACGTCCTGCTCGAGCCCACACGCCTCTACGCCGACGCGATCGTCAGGCTCCAGCGCCGCTATCGCGTGAAGAAAGTCGTCAGCGCGATGGCGCATATCACCGGCGGCGGGCTCACGCAGAATCTCGAGCGATCGCTGCCCGACACCGTCAACGCCCAGATCCAACGCAAGGCCCTGCCGACGTCGGCGGTGTTTGAGTGGCTGCAAAGGCACGGCCGCGTCGACGCCGACGAGATGGCTCGGGTCTTCAACATGGGCGTGGGCTACGTGCTCGTCGTCCGCCCGAGCTTCGCCGACTCGATCGCCGACCAACTCACCCGCGCCGGCGAGACGGTCTATCGACTCGGGCGCATCACCAAAGGGACCGGGAAGGTGGTGGTGAAGGGTGGGGGGAAGTGAGAGAGCGAACGAGTGAGCGACTCAGTGATTGAATGGCGGCGGTGAGCCGAAGCTCGCGGCTCGACCCCTGACTCGCTCAATCGCTGACTCGGTCTCCTTTGCCTCTCACTCTACCACTGCCACGGCTCGGTTGCCAAAGCGAAGCTGACGCATCCGAGCCAGATACTCAAGCACCACGATCACGAACGTCGCATGGCTCCACGTGAGCGGGCTCACGCTCAGCGGCGCCCCGGTGTACGGGTCGAACTGCTCGGCCATGACGCCCGACGGATCAGCGCGGTCCACCGACCACTCGATGAGCTTGAGCGCCTCGGCCATGTCGTCCACGCTCGACGCCGACCGAATGCGGTGCTGGGCCTGCCACAGCGTGCAGATCACCCACGGGTTGCCCGGCACGCGCTCGGTGTCATCGCGCTCGACCTGGTGGTAGTAATCGCGCTCGTAGCGCGCGCACCCGCCCACGTCGGTGTCCACCCAGAGCCGATCGATCAGGCTCTTCGCCTCGTCGCGCATCATCGGGTCGTCGGGCTCGAGCACACCCAGGAAGCTCAGCGCGAAGTTCGCGCTGTCGCGTGTCATGTCGAGCCGGTAGCCGCCGTCGTCCAAGGGCGTGGCCATGCGCGCGAATCGATGCTCCTCGGCATTCCACAGGTGCGTGCGCATCGCGCCGAGCATGTGCTCGGCGCCCTCGGTGAACTCGGTCGAGAGCGCCGGCTCGCCAAAGTCTGTCGCGAACGCCGAGGCCGAGCGCAGCGCCGCGATCGTCGAGGCCACCGTGAACAGGTGCACCCCGCGGCGCTCCTCCCACAGATCCCACGACTGCTGCGGCAGCCCGTTGTCGTCGCGGTAGTTCAGCATCCACTGCGCCGGTCGTGTGACGAGCTTCCTGTACAGCGGCTTGATGAACTCCACGTCCTTGAACGTCTGGAAATGCTGGCGCAGCGCCCACACGACCAGCGCCGTCTCGTCCTGTTGGATCGGCAGCACCCGCCGCCCGTCGAGCACCCACGGGTGCCAGCTCGACGCGAGCTGCCCCTCGGGCGTGTACTTGTGCAAGAAGTACCCGTCCTCCCCGATCGTCCGCTCGCAGAACCGGAAGAACGCGCGGCTCAGCTCGCTCTGCCCCGTCAGCACGAGCGCGTAGTCCACCAGCGCGCCGTCGCGCGGCCAGCAGTAGCTGTAGTGGTCGCCCGCGAAGTGGGTGATGTCGCTGTCGTTGGCGGCGATGATCGCGCCGCCGTTGTCGATCTGCGTGCGCAGCACGAGCTGGCTTCGAAAGAAGTGCTCGCGCACGGCCTCGGGCAGCGGCGAGAGGTCGGTGTTCTCCTTGCCCACCCACAGCTTCCAGTACGCCTCGGTGCGCGCCATGAGCTTGTCGGGCGAGGCGGACCAGATCGAGCGGCTCAGCTTGCGCACGTCGTCGTACGTGTGCCCGCACGCGATCCAGTTGGTCACGTGCGTCTCGCCGCTCGCCGGCACACTCAAGTTGAAGCCGATGGTCGCGTCGACCGAGCCCTGGCTGATCGCGTTGCGCCCCAGCTCGCCGTCCTCGGCGTCGCGCCACGTGCCCTCGGCGCCGCCGACCCGCTTGGAGCCGATCGCCCAGTGGTCGATCCCGCACTTGAGCTCGTCGCACGCGTTGAGCAGGAAGTAGTGGTCATCCTTGTAGAGCACGACCGAGCTGGACGTGGGGTCGAAGTTCGCCGTGTCGCCCACGGGGTTGCCCGCGATCGAGAGGTCGACGTGGAAGAACAGCCGCACGTCGCGATCACGCCCCGCCAGATCGCGCACCGTCGTCTTGCGGAAGTAGACCGGCTCGTGGAAATCGACCGCGTCCTGGCACCGCAGCTCGAGCCCCAGCCCGGCATGGCGCAGGCGGACGTCGGTCATCAGCGTCCGCGGCTTGTACCGAAGGTCGCGCTCCCAGCCGTCATCCTCGATCCAGGCAAACTCGCCATCCGCCCAAACGCCGAACCTCTGGACATGGCCGTCGGTGTGATTGTGCCGACCCACCCGAGGATAGTACAGATCCCGAACACGATAGAGGTGATCGAAGGTAATCAGCAGGTCGCCGTTGCCGACGGGGATATCACGGGCCATAAATGCTTCCGTTAAGGTGTCCGCGGGGCGTGTCTTCCGGTAGCGTAGCGACGCTGTCTGGGGCGTCTCACGACGCCGCGGGCGGCGTGGCCGGCGATGCGTCGAGTCGAGCGCCCGTGAAATGGGATATCGACGGAACAGAACACCGACCGTGATACGAATCAGGAACCAATCGGTTGGTTCGGTCGGATCACGTCAAGCGGACACGCGGACAGCCGCACGCGTACAGATAGATCGCAGACCAGCCGATCGACGGGCCCAATGAGCGAGGGTCGCCGGAGCCTCGCCGACCGTTGAGATTGCAGGAAGGACAACAATTGATGCATCAAGCATTCTTCAGCCGCAGGAAGCGTGGCTTCACCCTTATCGAGCTGCTGGTGGTCATCGCGATCATCGCGCTGCTCATCGGCATCTTGCTCCCGGCGCTCGGCCGGGCACGCGCCTCGGCGCAGGTGACGGTCTCGCTCAATAACGTGCGCCAACTCCTGCTCGCCAAGGCGACCTACAAGAACGACTGGAAGGACGAGGTCCCGATGCCTCCGGTGACGGAGAGCTTCTTCCCGGCCAACCAGGCGTTCACGAACGTCACCGGCTGGACCACATGGACCTACGGCGGCAAGCACTGCCGCGAGGCCTGGGCCCAGCGTCAGGGCCCCTCGTTCGCGAATGGTGACGTGCCCGCGCACTTCCGTCCGCTCAACCCGTACGTCCGCCCCGAGGTGGTCTTCCTGGATGACGACCTGATCGGCGGCGTCCGCGTGCGCCCGGCCGTGCGTGAGGCGTTCGAGATGCCCGAGTTCAAGTCGCCCGGGGATAAGTTCACCTACCAGTTCGCGTTCCAGACCGACGGCTCGGTGAACCAGGACCTGGTCGAGGCGATCTCCTCCTACGACGACGTCGGCACCAGCTACCACACCAACATGAAGTGGTGGGACGACCCGACGCTTGACAACCTCGGCTTCGGCTCGCGCTTCCGTCGCGGCCTCAAGCTCATCAAGCAGGCCGACACCTTCGACGCCAGCCGCTTTGTCTGGATCCATGACCAGACCGCGGACGTCGTGGCGAACGACGAAGAGGAGAAGGACTTCGAGAACGGCTTCGGCGACACCAACAAGTCCGTCATGGGCTTCCTGGATGGGCACGCCAGCTACAACTCGGTCGCCCCCGCGACCTTCGAGGGCAAGAACTACACGTTCACCTTCAGCACCGCGAAGGCCCGCATCCGCGAGGGCGGCGACGGCTAAGCCGACGCGCTCAAAGACACGGTGATTCATCGATCGGCGTCGCCCCTTGGCGACGCCGATCTTTTTACGGGCCTCGCGCCTCTATTGCGCACCTGCCCACCCGGATGTCCGGTTTCAATTTGTGTTCGGATTTTCGGATCTACCACCGCTTCGACCGCGGAACATTGTTGCAGCCCAGTGGGTTCATGCGGTATTCTCTAGGGCCTTCATGGGCCCGCGGGCGTGCGACTGTCACGTAGCAGCCCGCTGTCTGGTTAGGAAGACCTGTTGGTTTGCGTCGGGTGGGTCAGTCGGGCCGCTTCGGCCCTGGATCGGGCGACATGGTTGTCGTTCAATCCGCGAGCAAGTGCACTGGAAGTTGCCTGTGAGCGTTGCGGCGTGCCGCAATCGGGCCTGGCCCTCGGCCGGGCGTCTCGGGCAAGGAGGAACACGAATCATGGTGATGTCACCAATGGTGAACGCGGGTGTCCGGAAGCTGGCTCGAAACGGCCAGCGTGCGTCCGGTTTTACGCTGATCGAGTTGCTGGTCGTGATCGCGATCATCGCGCTGCTCATCGGCATCCTGCTCCCGGCCCTCGGCCGCGCCCGCACCGCCGGACAGCTCGCCGTCTCGCTGAGCAACCAGCGCCAGATCGCGATCGCCACCGAGTCGTACCGCGCCGACAACGACGGCTTCATGCCCTGGTACCAGCTCGCCCAGCCGGGCATCATCGGCTTCTGCCCGTGGTCCTACGGCGGCAAGCACAACAACGACCAGTGGCGCAATGTGTTTCGGCGCCTCTTTGATGTCGCTGCCCATGAGCGCCCGCTGAACCCCTACATGTACCCCGAGCTCGAGTGGGACCCCGAGGTGGCGGGTCTGCGGCCTCAGGATACCGCGAACTGGCAGACCGGCGAGCCGCAGAAGCGTTGGACGCCGAGCCCGATCCAGAAAGAATCACTCGATCTCCCGGCGTACCGCTCGCCGGCCGACAAGACCGAGTACCTCTGGATGCTGCTCCGCTCGAACTCGTCCTGGGTGCAGTCTGTCCCGCAGGAGAACGAGTTTGCCGAGAATTCGTACGACTTCAACGGCACGAGCTACATGGCCCAGATCAAGTGGTGGCAGTTTGTTAACGCCCTCGGCGGCAACTTCTCCCAGCGCTTCAGCAAGGGCATGGCCCGCTTCCGCACCGGCTCGGACTTCAACCCCTCCCGCTTCGCCATCATGCACGACGAGTCGGGCTTCCCGATGACCATGTACGGCGCCGACGCCAACCCCGAGGGCCTTGAGAACGGCTTCGGCGATATCAACCGCACGACCATGACCTTCTTTGACGGCCACGCCAAGTACCAGGAAGTCACCTGGGGCGCCTTCGAGACGACCGAGTACACGTTCATCTTCAACACCATCGGTGAGCGGGATGCGATCGACCAGCTGCAAGAGGAATACACGGGTATCCCGCAGGATCCTTGATCTTGAAGCTCTCAGCTTGAACTGAACAAACCGATCAACAAGGCCGCCGCAAGGCGGCCTTGTTGCGTTTTGGGCTGACATCGATCGGGACGCGTTCCCATGGCGAGTGGTGGCGGCTCGGTCAGCCCTGTCAGAGCTGGCCGGACAGCAGCGCCTCGGCCATCGCGTCGGCGTCGAGCATCGTGTCGTCGTGGTCGTCGTCGATGGGGAGTTCGGCGCTGCCGCCGGCGATCGCTTCCAGACGCTCGCGCACGTCTCCGATGAACGTGAGACGCAGGCCGAAGTTCTCGCCGACCTTCACCGCGTTGCCCAGGCCGACCGCCTTGTTGTTCACGAAGAGCGTCAGCTCGTCATCCGCCCGCTGCGGCAGCTCGATGATCGAGCCCGGGGCGAGCGCGAGGATGTCGCGCAGCGGCAGCTCCCGATCGCCCAGACGCACACGGATCGGCGTCTCGAGACTCAGCAGTTCCTTGAGATCGGAGCCCATGGTAGTTCTATCGCCCATCGGCGGCGACGCCTGCACCCGGAGCGCACACATTGCGCATCGCACGCAGCCATCGCCACTCAAATTCTGGTTTCGCAAGCGTCATGCCAGTGCGACATGACCCGTGACGCCGCCCCGCGATCGCCCTCGAGGCCCGTTCGACGATCGATCAGCCCTCGTAGCGGCCGACGACGAGCGTGACGTTGTGTCCGCCGAAGCCGAAGGTGTTGTTCATCGCGTAGCGGATGGGGCGTTCGCGCGTCTCGTGCGCCACGAGGTCGACATCGAAGGCGTCGTCGGGCGTGTCGAGATTGATGGTGGGCGGGATGGTGCCGTGACGCACGGCGTGGAGGCACGCGATGAGCTCCACGGCGCCGGAGGCCCCGAGCGTGTGCCCGTGCATGGACTTGGTGGAGCTCATGAGCAGCTTGCCGCCGGTTGAGGCGCGGGCGTGGTTGCCAAAGAGTCCGAGCACGGCGGCGACCTCGGCCTCGTCACCGAGCGGGGTGCTGGTGCCGTGGGCGTTCACGTAGTCGATATCGGTGGTGTCGAGGCCCGCGTCGCGGAGGGCCCATCGCATGGATCGGGTGGCGCCGGAGCCCTTGGGGTCGGGGGCGGTGATGTGGTGGGCGTCGCAGGAGTGCGCCGCGCCGACGAGCTCGGCGTAGATCGTGGCACCGCGGGCCTTGGCGTGGTCGAGGGTCTCGATAACGAACATCGCCGCGCCCTCGCTGAGCACGAAGCCATCGCGGTCCTGGTCGAACGGGCGCGAGGCCTTGGTCGGGTCGTCGGCTCGGGTGCTGAGGGCCTTCATGGTCATGAACGCGCCGACGCAGAGGGGGGTGACCGCGGCCTCGGCGCCGCCGACGACCATGACGTCGGCGAGCCCGCGTCGCATGATCTCCATGGCGTCGCCGATGGCATGCCCAGAGCTGGCGCAGGCGGTGGCGTGCGCGGTCGCGGGGCCTTGCAGTCCAAAGCGGATCGCGACGTTGCCGGTGATCGCGTTGACCATCAAGCGAGGCACGGTGAAGGGGTTGATGCGCGAGGGGCTGCGCTGCACCATCGTGATGACGCCGTCCTCGATGGTGCGGATGCCACCGATGCCG
>JBCAXI010000146.1:0-6808 GCA_038534175.1 Planctomycetota bacterium
GTGTCGCACGTCATGTTGATGTACAGCGTCGCCTGGGCCTCGCTGTAGGCCGCCTCGAGCTCGCTGCGATCGATCAGCCAACGCTCCAGCGCCTCAGGCGAGTCCACCGCGCGGTCCAGCAGGCCCCGGATCAGCGGCTCGATCGCTTCCCAGCGGGTCGCGTCGATCTCGGCGGGCACGTAGTCGGTCAGGGTCGCGGGCACGGTGGGCCTCCAATTTGCGGTCGATCTGGCAGCATAGCCGCGCACGCGCATCGACCAAAAACCACAACGCCCCAGTCCGAGGACCAGGGCACCGTGTGTGGTCTATGCGATTTCATCGCGGGGCGACGGTAGCCGTTGTCTGGCGCCTCTGTCGGCGTCTCTCTCAGGCGTTGTCGCGGCCGAGCTCGCGGAGCTCTTCCTCGCGCTCCTCGATCCAGTCCTCGATCGCTTCCTCGGTGGTGAGGTTGAGGCGGAGCAGCGCCAGGTTCGGGTTGTTACGCACCATGCGCTCGATGTCGCGCAGCGCCTTGCGCGCCTTGCCGACGAACGGCCCGCGCCGATCGGGACCCGCGCCACGCGCCATGTTCATCGACTGCTCCCACAGTGTCAGGTACTGCTGCGTGCGCCGGTCGTCCACCGCGACACGGGCGCGGAAGTCGATCAGAAAGTCCTCGGCCTCGCTCACCGGGTAGGCCCAGCCCTCGCGCGCCTTGCCGACGACCTCAAACTCCGAGTAGCCCATGAGACGGGCGAGCTCGTCCACCGTCGCGGCCGTGCCGCTGGAGAACTCGATCTGCTCGGCCTGCGCCGCGTTCAGCGTGAGGATGCGATTGTCGGGGTTGAGGATCATCTCGCCCGAGAGGTCCTGGAAGAACTGCACATCGCCGTTGGCGTCCTTCGTGACGCTCAGCGGCTCCATGATCTGCATGGACCGCATGAGCTTGTAGTCGTGCCCGCCTCGCTCGGAGATCTTCTCCATCTGGAAGAGCACGCTGTCGAGGTCGCGGCCCTTGACCGCGGTGAGCTGCCCGTGCCAGCCGGTGCACGCGCCGTACGCGCCCTGCGGCATGAAGTAGATCTCCTCGACGCAGTGCACGCTCATCGCGGCCGCGGAGATCGCCGAGTCGATCCACGCGACGGTGCGGAAGCGCGGCTTGAACTCACGGTGGATGACGTCGCTCATGCGCTGCAGCTCGAGCAGCAGCCCACCGCCCGAGTTCACGCGGAACACGACGTCTGTCACGCCCGCCTTCTCGAGGATCGGGATCGTCTGACGCACGGAGTGCGCGGTCATGTACACGCCGACCATGTTGCGATCGCCGCCCTCGCCCAGGCTGAGCACCGCGATCCGCGGCACGTCGTCGCGCATCACGCGGGGCTTGGACTCGGGCACGACGCGATCGGCGCGCGGGGCGTCGACCTGCTCGGGCGCTGGGGCGGGGATGTCGTCGGCCGCACGGGCGAGCGACTGGATCTGGTCTGGGCGGAAGAGCTGCTCGCGCTCGATGCCACCCACGCTGTAGCGGAAGTACACCCAGCCGCCGGTCTCGCGGGTGATCTCGCCCTCGTACACCGTGCCGTCGGTCAGTGTGAGCACGTCGGCCGCGCGCGCCGAGGCGAGCAGCGAGGCGGGCGCCAGCAGCGCCACCGCCGCCACGATCGGCAACAGTCGGCGGGCGGCGCCCAGTGCTCGGTCAATCCAGATCGTCATCGTGGTCTCCATCGCTTCGGTCGGTGTGGTTGCGGGTGTGTCGTTCGGGCTGCGCAGATCGCGATTGGGCCTTGATCAGTTGCGGTCGGCGAGGTTCGCCAGCTTGAGCTGCTCGATCTGCAGCTCGAGCTGGGCGATGCCGGGCACGCCGATCTGGCCCGGGTTGATCGCCTCCTCGAATCGGCGGAGGACTTTGATCATCTCACGGGCCTTGCTGATGCGGATGGCGTTGGGGTTGGCCCGGTCGTTGCCGTTGCCGCCCGCCTCGTTGAACTCTTCCCAGAGCTCCTCGAGTTCCTTCTCCGCCAGCTTTACTCGCTGTCGCCAGAGGCGCATGATCTTGTCCGAGCGTCCTTCGAGCACCTCGGCCTGACGCTCGATGCCGAGCTCGAATAGCAAGTCATCGAGCGAGCTGACGGTCTCCTTGCTCACGCCCAGGTCGAAGGCGAGCCCGGCCGTCAGCGTGAGCACATCATTGCCCTGGCCGCGGACGATCTGCTCGTCGGTGTCCTTGTTCTCGCCCTCGCCGTCGTCGGTGAGAAGGATGTCGCTCTCCTCGACGAGCGCGGGGTTGCTGATAAGCCGCACGTCGCTGCCGACGCGTCGCATCCAGAGCACGTACTCGCGCCGCGCCATCGCCTCGACGAGCTTGGGGTTGTGGTTGCCGAGCAGGGCGATGCCCTCGGCGGCGTTGAGACGCAGCGAGTACTGCTTCTCCTTCACCACCTCGTCGCCGGAGCTGAACAGCTCACCGAGGTTGCCGATACCACCCATCTTGCCATCCTCGTCGAAGTAGATGTCCTCGACGCACATCGGCAAGAACGCGGCGCCGCCCATCGCGCGCTTCACCCAGAACACCACCTTGGGTGTCTGCTCCCACTGCTGCGGGATCTCCTCGTAGAAGATTCGCGCCATCGACTCGGCCTCGAAAATCTCGTCGAACGCCGCGGCGTCATCGTCGAGCTCGTCCAGCCCCCTCGCGTCGCTCCACGTGTTGTCCATCTTGACGACGATGTAGTCGGCCTCGAGCTTCTTGGCGTCCTCGAGCGCCTGTCGAATGGGCGTCTCAGAGATGTCCTTGCCGAACGCGCCGGTGAGCTCCATCACGTAGACGCGTGCACCATCGCCGCCACCGTGCTGCGCGGTCGTGTCGGGCGTCGGCGCGGTCGCGGGCGTGCCCGCGCCACGCCCGTATCGGTTGGCCTCGGCTCTCACGACGTTCTTCGTTTCAGCCTTCTTCTCGTCGGCCGACTCATCGACCGAGGTACCCCGCGTGATCGATGCGACATCGCCGCGGTCGTAGGTTGTCTCGCTCACGATGCCGCGGAACACGATGCGCATGCGCAGCTGCGAGGCCGACTCACTCAGAATCGTGCCACGAACGGAACGCCCATCGTGGAAGACGACCAGGTCGGGCGCGTCCGACGTCTGCGCCTCCGCGTGGCTCGAGGTGGCCGCGAGGGTTCCCAGGCCGACGCCCACCGCGGCGCCCGGCGCCCAGACCGCCGCGGCCAACACGCCGCCGCAGCACGCAATCATGCTCGACCACGCCACCGATCTCGTCCGTGTTCCACGTGTCTTTCGCATCGATCGCCTCCTGTTCGGCGTGGCCGAGACCCACCGTTCCATACCAACACTTACCGCGTCTGGTTCTTCCAACAGGCATCACGCCCGAGTCACGAACGCGCGTTCCGCTTCATGACTCACATCGTAAACGCGCCGAGGCCCGCAAACACCCGATCATTAACCAATCAAGCTCGGCTTCGGACCGCCGGCCAAACGGGCGAGCCGCTTCCTTTATCCGTCGTCCGAGCGCCTCGAGAGTTCCCGCGCCAGCCGCTCGGCGTCCTCTCGCGTGCCCACGCGGCCCTCCAGCTGCGCGTCGTACAGCACATCGAGCAAGCCGCGGAATCGCGGGCCAGGCGTGAGGCCGAGCGCGATCAGATCGTCTCCCGACAGCAGGGGCTCGGGCGCCAGCCCCCCCGCCTCCGCGGCCAACTCCGACACCCGCGCCCGGATCCGCACCATCTCTTCGGGGCGCTGGGCCTGCACGAGCCGGAGCGCCTCGGTGAAGACGGACTCGCTCGCGAGCCGTTTCTGCGCCGCCACGCCCAGCGTCCACCACGCCCGCTCGAGCGAGGCGTGCACCTCCAGGGTTCGCTTGAACGCGTCGCGTTCCTCGTTGCTCAGACACAGCCGCTCGCGCCAATGCCGCACCAACCCCGCGATCTGCGTCGCCTCGATGACGGCGCCCCGATCCAGCGCCCACGCCGACAGGCACGTCGCCAACGCCGGAGGCCGCCCGTCGCCCGGCTCGCTCAGGCGCCCCAGCGTTCGGGGCGCCGACGCGCTGTGCCGATCAAACATCGCCTCATCCAGCCCGAGCAGTTGCAGCTTCCAGGCCGCGTCATGGCGCGAGGTGTGGGCCATCATCCGCCGAAGCTCGTCACCGATGCGCTCTCGGCTCACGCCGCGGAGCTCCACCGCGTGGCGCGTGATCGCCTCGCTCGTGGCCTCCTCCAGATCGAATCCGAACCTCGCCGCGAAGCGCACGCCGCGGAGCGCGCGCAGGTGGTCCTCCCGCAGGCGCGCGTCGGCGTCGCCCACCGCACGAACCAGCCCCCGCTCGAGATCCGCCAGCCCGCCGACGTGATCGATCACCGCCGATGCTCCGCCCTCATCGGCGAGCGGATCTAGAAACAGCGCGTTGATCGAGAAATCGCGCCGCCGCGCGTCCTCCTCGGGCGATGAGAACGTCACCTGGTCGGGGCGTCGGCTGTCCGAGTAGCTCCCGTCGCTGCGGAACGTCGCGACCTCGATCGTGTGATCGCCCTCGCCGGCGCGTTCCTTGACCAGCACGACGCCGAAGTGGGCGCCCACATGGGCCGTGCGCTGGAATCGCCCCCGCACCTCGTCGGGCGTGGCGTCGGTCGCGACGTCGTAGTCCGTGGGCGTGAGCCCGAGCAGCTCGTCGCGGACGCAGCCGCCAGCGAAGTACGCGGTGAATCCCGCCTCGCGCAGACGACGGGCGACCGTGGTGGCGGCGGCGCGGGCATCGGAACGCGTGGAGCCAGGCGTCATTGCCGGATGCTACGGCGCCGAAGTGTTCAGACGGCGCAAAGCACTTGGAGCGGCCCGTGCGTTCACGTACCCTGCACTTAGACAAAGGTGTGAGGCCGATTCCGCCCGGCCGAGCACAGACCCGAAACGAGAGAGAGACCCAACATGCGCCGTTCCGTGCCCTCCGCCCCCGTGGCGATCGCCGCATCCGTCTGCCTCGTGCCCGCGGCTCACGCCGAGTTCATCGAACCGATTCTGACCATTCGCACGGTCGAGGCGTCCGCCAACAATCCCGGTATCGGGCAAGACTCCGACAGCCGCACCACGCTCGATGTCGGCCCGTTCAACGAGTCCGTCCTCGCCTCGGCGGTCGGACAGGACCGCATCGCCTCGGCGTCGGCAAGCCAGAACTCCCGCGTTGAGTCTGACCGCATCGTGTTCAGCGGCGCCGGCACGCTCACCGAACGACTCAACGGCGGACCGGAGGTCACCACGGCCTTCCGCTCCGAGGGCCTGATCGTCTTCGAGCTCGCGGAACAGACCAACTTCACGCTCCTTGGCGGCTCCGAGAACGCGCCGGTCAATCTGAGGCTCTTCACCATCACGAATGAAACGCTCATCGAGACCGAGACCGTCCCGGGCGACGCGGTCGTCTTCGAGGGCTCGCTGGCGCCCGGCCAGTACCAGCTCTTCTACAACATGTTCGTCGGCAACGACCCGGACCCCGTCCCCGACGAGTCGTTCACGTTTGCCGCGAGCTACTCGCTCCAGTTCGTTGTGCCGGCGCCCACCGCGACGCCTGCGCTGCTCGGTCTGCTCGCGCTTCGACGCCGTCGCTAGTGGCCTTCCTTCCGCTTCCTTTCTCCCCTTGGAGGAGAGGACCGAGGTGAGGGGCCACCTCTTCTACCGCTTCTACAGCGCCTCCTAATCGAGAAGAAATGAAGAAGAAGAAGAAGAAGAAGAAGAAGAAGCGGTAGACCCCTCACCCCAACCCTCTCCCCCAAGGGGAGAGGGAGCCGGAGCGGCGTCGATCGCTACTCCTTCAGCATTGCCTCGATCCGGCGCTCCCATTCGACGCGCAGCTCGGCATACGCCTCGCCCGTCGCAGGGCCGGTGAAACCCGTGTGGACGTGGCGCACACGGCCCGCTGAATCGACGAACAGCGTGGTCGGGTACGAGCGCACGCGATCCAGCAGCGGCATCACCTCCGAGGCTTGCTTCTTGTCAGAGAGCCCGGCGATCAGCACGGGCCAGCCCTTCTCGCCATCGAGATGGTGGCGGGCGAGGTAGGCGTTGAGCCGCTCGCGCTGCGTCTCGATCGGCGCCTCGCGCTCGAAGGCGAGGGCGATGACGCGCAGGCCACGGTCGCCGTGCGTCTCGCGGAGCTCCTTGAGGTACTCGGTCGCGTCGTGGCAGTTGGGGCACCAGGAGCCGAAGATCTTGACGAGCGTGACCTTCGCCTCGCCGGCCGCCTCGAGGGGGGATGCGTCACCGTCGCCGGCGAGCGTGGGGAAACGCAGCGCTCGCAGGCCGTCGGGGTCTTCCAGCGTGGTCTGCTCGAACGCGTCGGGCAGCTTGGCGTCGGGATCGCGCTCGGCGGTCCACGTCTCGAACCACCAGTCGCCGGACCAGAACTCGCCGGCGATCGTTCCATCCTCCAGCATCAATGCCTTGAACAGGAACGCGTGGGCGCCGTCGAAGCAGGACAGCCGCAGGATCGGCCCGTCGACGCGCCCGGCGAGGTATCGGTAGTCGCCGGTGGTGGTCAGGAACGTGCCACTGGCGATGCCGTCTTCGCGGACCTCGAACACGCCCACGGCATGGTCGTCGGACGAGCTGAACTTGACACGCCATCGGCCAGCGAAGTCGGCGCGAGGATCATCTCGCAACGCCACGACCTCATCGAACCGGTCGTCTTTGTGTCGAGCCGACGCGACGCGGCCCTCGATCACCCCGCCGCGTTGCGGGCGCCACTCGAACGCGCTGGGCGTGACCGTGTCGTACATGGATCCGCTTCTTCGGTCCTTGCACGACACGGGCACGCCCAGCGCGT
>JBCAXI010000147.1:0-6761 GCA_038534175.1 Planctomycetota bacterium
GCCGCACATGCTCATCGCGGGCACGACGGGCTCGGGCAAGAGCGTGTGCATGAACACGATCATCATGAGCTTCCTGTACACGCGCAAACCCAACGAGCTCAAGCTGGTCCTGGTTGATCCGAAGATGGTCGAGATGAGCCAGTTCAAGGACATCCCGCACCTGATGTGCCCGGTCGTGACCGAGATGACCAAGGCCGCGGCGATCCTGGAGTGGGCGTGCAAGAAGATGGACGAGCGGTACGAGCTGCTCGCCGAGGCGGGCTGCCGCGATATCGCCAGCTACAACAAGCTCGAATGGGAAGAGATCAAGGAGCGCCTCGCGGGCCCGGGCGAGACGCTCAGCGAAGAGGAGGCGGCGCGCATCCCCAAGAAGCTGCCCTACATGGTCTTCGTGATCGACGAGCTGGCCGACCTGATGATGACGGCCAAGGAGGTGGAAGGCTCGATCATCCGCATCGCCCAGAAGGCGCGCGCGGTGGGCATCCACCTCATCCTCGCGACGCAGCGTCCGCAGGCGAACGTGGTCACGGGCCTGATCAAGAGCAACATGCCCTGCCGCGTGTGCTTCAAGGTGTCGAGCAACATCGACTCGCGCGTCATCATGGACCAGAAGGGCGGCGAGCTGCTGCTGGGCCAGGGCGACATGCTGTTCTTGAGCCCGCGCACGCACAAGCTCCAGCGGGCCCAGGGCACGCTGGTCGACGATCACGAGATCCGGCGCGTGGTCAAGTTCCTCAAGGACATCGCCACGCCCAGCTTCGAGCGCCAGCTCATCCAGCTGCGCGCCACCGCCGACGAGGAGCGACTGTTCGAGAGCGAGAACCACTCGTCGGCGTCGCTGGCCGCGGCCCAGGAGGATCCGCTCTTCGACCGCGCCGTCGAGATCGTCGCCGAGACGCAGCGCGGCTCGGTCTCGCTGCTGCAGCGCCGCCTCGGCATCGGCTACACGCGCGCCAGCCGCCTGATCGACCTGATGGGGCTCGCGGGCCTGATCGGCGAGCACAAGGGCTCGGTGGCGCGTGCGGTCATGGTGACGCCCGAGCAGTGGGCGCAGGTCAAGGAGTTCGCCGAGCAGGAAACCGGCGCCTCGTTCCCGAGTGCGGCCGGCGTCGAGACGCCCGAAGACGACGCCGACCGGCAGATGGCGTTCGACGAGCTCACCGCAGGCCCCGTGGCGGACTCGGCCGAGGAGCCGCCATTCGTCGTCAACGACGCGCCGAGCGAGCCCGCTTCGGACAAGCCCGTATCAGAAGATCTTGGGCCAGATAACGAGCCGGGCGACGAGCCCAACAACCCACCCGATCCCGATGCCGACCAAGGGCCCGAGGGCCGAGCCCCATCCGAACCGATCGCCGACGCGGACGCGGATGTGGAGATCGAGGCCAAGCCGGACGAGACCCTCACCGACGACGACCTCGCCGAGAGCATCGAGGGCGATCCCTCGGACGACGCCGACGAAGAAGGCGAAGACGAGGAGTGGGACGAGACCGGCGAGTACGTGGACGAGGGCGAAGAAGACGAGGAAGACGAAGAGGAAGAAAGCGACGACGCCGAAGCGGCTGCGGACGACGAAGGCGAGGATGAGGAAGGCGAAGAAGAAGAAGAAGAAGAAGAAGAAGGAGAGTACGAGTACGAATATGAGTACGAGTACGTCGACGAAGAAGAAGACGCCGACGCCGAAGAAGACGATGGCGATGACAGCGGCGAGGAAGAAGACGGCGAGGAATCGGACGACGCCGTGAGCGAAGCGGATGAGCCCGATCGGGCCAAGATCACCGTCAAGTCATCTTCCGATGCCACCGTCGAGGACCCCACGGAAGCCGCTCCCGGCCGCGCGGGGTGACCCCGCTCCCGGGCCAAGAGCGGGTCCAACGCGTTGCTAGCCCCCGACGGCCCCGCCGATTCGAGTGGCCCCCAGAGAGGGATGGCGTGAAACCGGCGGGCCTTCAATCGGTATACTCCTCCGTTTCCCTGGATCCGGCGCGCGCTCGCCCACGCGGCGTGTGACGCATCGACCCGGGGCCCTCACGAACCGCCGGCGCGACGCGCCCCGGCGGTGCCGGATGGAATCGACGCGGGCCTGCCATCCCGAGCCCCGTCCCTGACTGAGAGGTTTCCTATGCGACGGATGCTCCCGACGGCGGCCGCCACGGCCGTGTGTATCGCCTCCATGACCGCGATCGCCGGCCTCCCCGCCGCAGCCGATCGTGTCCCAGCCGAAGCGCTCGTCACCATCGCGATCGATGATGTCGCCGAGTTCCACGACGCCGTGACCAGCTTCCTCGGCAAGCTGCCCATCCCCGTCGATGACGAGCCGCTCGAGGCCATCGAGATGCTCATCGACGCCGACGGCGTCAACGAGGACGGCTCGCTCGCCTTCGTCATCATGCCCGAGACCGATGAGCCCGTCGCGATCGCGCCGGTCGACGATTACAACGCCTTCGTGACCGGCTTCGGCGGGAACGCGGGCGGCGGCGTCGACGAGTTCGAGATCGAGGGCCAGTCGTTCTTCGCCAAGAATCTCGGCGGCGGCTACGCCGTAGTCGCGCCCCGCGCGAGCCTGATCGAGAACTTCGACGGCAACGCGGGCAACATGGCCGCGCACACCAAGTCCGTTGGCAAGACCGGCGCCAAGCTCGCCGAGAGCTCCAATCTGATCGTCATGGCCAACATCCCCGCGCTCGCGCCCACGCTCAAAGAGGGCCTCGCCGAGCAAATGGAGCAGATGGCGGGCATCGCCCAGATGATGGGCGGCGCCCAGGCCGACCAGATCGAGGGCCAGATGAAGATGATGAACCTCGTTGCGGAGAGCTTCCTTCGCGACGCGGACGCGGGGCTGCTCGGCATCGGCTTCGCCGATCACGGCGTCACCCTCGACCTCGCCGCCCACTTCAAGGAAGGCTCCGAGATCGCCGGCTTCTTCCAGCAGAGCGGCGACTCGAGCTCGATGCTGAGTCGCGTGCCGAACATGGACTACATCTTCGCCGGCGCCGTGGACGCCTCGCCCAATGGTCTCCAGACCATCGCGAAGAACTTCGCCGCACTCAGCGACGAGTTCAACCTCTCCCAGCCCGGCTTCGACATCGGCCAGTGGCTCAACGCGGGCAACGGGTTCGCCGGCATCATGGGCAAGACCCCCGCGCCGCTCATGGGCGGGCTCTTCAGCAACACCGTCTACTTCCTCTCGGGTGATGGCGCCGACATCGCGGGCGCCCTCAAGAACACCTACGCCGGCATGGACGGGACCAGCCAGCAGGGCATGACCTTCAACACCTCGTTCGACGCCGGCGACGTCGAGGTCGAGGGCCGCACCGTTGACGCCTGGTCGCTCGGATTCGAGCTCGACCCCAACAACCCCAACGCCTTTCAGATGCAGCAGGGCATGATGATGTTCCTTGGCCCAGAAATGAAGATGGCGGGCTACGGCGCCGCCACCGACAAGGGCTACATCCAGACCATGAGCCAGAGCAAGACGCTCATGGCCCAGGCGCTCGAGTCCGCCAAGGACGGCAACGGCCTGGCGAAGGCCGACACCGTTCGAGCCATGGCCGCACGACTCCCCGAGGATCGCACCGCCGAGGTCTACGTCGGCATCGACACCATGCTCGGCTACGCCCAGCAGATCATGGCGATGATGGGCGGGCCCGCCCAGATCGACGTGCCCGACAACCTCAACCCCATCGCGACCGGCATGACCACCAGCGAGGGCGGCTTCCGCTCGACCACCGTCATTCCGATGGATGTCATCGACACCCTCGCCAAGCTCGCCGCGCAGATGGGCGCCGGCGGCGGAGGCGACGCGCAGCCCCGCGGCAACCCGCGCTTCTAATCAAATCATCGGACATCTCGCTCACCTCTCGAGGGCGGCCCCCGCGGGCCGCCCTCTTCTTTTCGACCGCCTCTCGTCCGCGTCGCCCGTTTGCGCCGCCCGCGCCGTACCGTGACGCCGTGGCACAGGCGATGCCCATCTGGCGGCTCAACGGTTCCCGCGTGCTCGATCTCTCGCGCCCGCGCGTGATCGCGATCCTCAACGTGACGCCCGACAGCTTCGCCGACGGCGGCCAACTCTCTACACCCCAACGCGCCGCCGACGCGGCTCGACGAGCGGTCGACGAGGGCGCCGACGCGCTCGACGTGGGACCCGCGTCCACGCGTCCCGGCGCCGACCCGGTCGACGCCGATGAGCAGATCCGACGCGCCGCTCCCGCGATCAAAGCCATCCGCGACGCGGGCGTCGAGCAGCCCATCACCATCGACACCACGCTCGCGCCGGTCGCCCGCGCCGCGCTCGACGCGGGCGCCGACGCCATCAACGACGTCTCCGCCGGGCAAGAGGATCCAGACCTTCTGCCGCTCGCCGTCGAGCGCGGCGTCGGGCTCATTCTCATGCACCGGCGTGTGCCGCCCGCGCACGACCAGTACGCCGATCGGTACGAACGCACGCCCGACTATGGCGCGCATGGCGTCGTCCACGCCGTGCGCGCCTCGTTGGCCGAGCAGCTCGACGCCGCGCACCGGGCGGGCGTGCCGCGTGAGCGCGTGGTGCTCGATCCGGGCCTCGGCTTCGGCAAGAGCGTCGAGCAGAACCTCGAGCTGCTACGTGGCACGCCCGAGCTGCTGGGGCTCGGCTGCCCGGTGCTCTCGGCGTTGAGCCTCAAGAACTTCGTGGGTCGCGTTGGCCTGGGTCGCGACTCCGCGCCCGCCGAGCGTCTGCCCGCGACGCTCGCCTTATCGGTCGCGCACCTGCGTCTGGGCGTGCGCCTGTTCCGCGTGCACAACGTGCCCGAGCACCGCCAGGCGCTCGACGCGGCCTGGGCGGCCCGGTCCGACGATGAACGCGTGGAACAAGCCGATGGCGTCCGTGGTTTTCCCTCGTGATCCCCGGTTCGCCTTTGGGGGCGTACCATCGGGACACGCCGGGCCTGCGCCCGGCTTCGAGCACGCCGTCGGCGCCCGCCGACACGCAGACGGGAGCAAAGCATGGCCAGCGAGCATGTCCTTGAGATCACCGACGAGAACTTCGAGTCTGAGGTGGTCGCCTCCGGGCAGCCCGTGCTGCTCGATTTCTGGGCCGAGTGGTGCATGCCCTGCCGCATGCTCACCCCCACCATCGAGGAGATCGCCGAGGAGATGGCCGGCAAGGTCAAGGTCGGCAAGCTCGACACCGACGCCGCCCGCGAGACCGCGATGAAGTTCGGCATCTCGGCGATCCCCACGATCATCCTCTTCCAGGGCGGCGAGGAGAAGAAGCGCCTCATCGGGCTCAAGAGCAAGGACGACATCGTCGGCGCGCTCCAGGAGCTGACCGCCGGTGCCGAATCGGCCTGAGCCTCGCCCCACGAACCGGCCAAAGTCCGGACGCGATTGAGGGCTTTGCGGTGCTCGATCGCGTCTGGGCGCCGTACCATCCGCGGCATGTCGTCCACCACATCACCCACCACGCCCTCCGCGGGCCCCAAGCCCGCCGCCGCCGTCCGTGTCGAGGCCGACCGCTTCGACGGACGGACGCTGCGCTGTGCCACCATCGGCGTCGGGCGGATGGGCCAGCACCACGCCCGTGTCTACACCGAGATTGAGGGCTGCCGCCTCGTGGGCGTGGTGGACGCCGACGAGGCCCGCGCTTCTGAGATCGCCGCGCGTCATGACGCTAAGCCGCTGCCCAACGTCGAGGCGTTGCTCGCCGAGGGCGTGGACGCGGTCACGGTCGCGACGCCCACGACGCACCACCGCGCCGTCGCCGAGCCGCTGCTCGAGGCGGGTGTGGCCTGCCTGATCGAGAAGCCGCTGGCCGAGGACGCCGAGACCGCGCGTCACCTCGCCGACGTCGCCGAGCGCACCGGCACGCCGCTGATGGTCGGGCATATCGAGCGATTCAACCCCGTGATGCGGGCCGTGCAGAAGGCGACCGACGCGGGCTTCGAGATCTCTCCTCGCTTTATCGAGGTGCACCGCGTCAGCCCGATGACCTTCCGCTCGGTCGATATCTCGGTCGTCATGGACATGATGATCCATGATCTCGACGTCGTGCTCATGCTCATGGGCGGCCGCGAGCCCGACGAGATCGACGCCTCGGGCGTCGCGCTGGTCACCAAGCACGCCGACCTGTGCAACGCCCGGCTCACCTGGCGCCTGCCCGACGGCGGGCGCTGCGTCGCCAACGTCACCGCCTCGCGACTCGCGCTCAAGACCGAGCGTGTGACGCGCATCACCGGCGAGCACGCGTACCTAAAAGTCGACTACGCCGAGAAGGCGGGCGTGCTCATCCGACGCACCGCGAATGAGATCCAGATGCGCGAAGTGCAAGAGCAGCTCCGCCAGGGTCAGGACCTCACCACGCTCAACTGGCACGAGCTGGTCAACTTCGAGCCCCTCCAGATCGACGACGCCGAGCCACTCAAAATGGAGATCGGCTCGTTCATCCACGCGGTGCGCACGGGAACGCGCCCGCCGATCGACGCCACGGCTGGCTTCGCCAACGTTCGCACCGCCGAACGCATCCTCCAAGCGATCGAAGAGACCGCCTAAGCAGCCCCAACCCCATCGGCATCACTGCATCACCCGCCCCGCCGCGAATGGACCGCCGCGACGGGGCTTCACACCGTCTCCGGTCCGAATCCAAACGAGCCCGGCATGTCAGACCCCCAGCAGCCCGAGAATCGGCCCGAGTCGCCCCGCCCCACCACCCCCAACCGCACCCCCAGCCCGACGATCCAACCCACGCCCACGGCGTCCCCCGCCGGAAGCGAGTCGGGCCTCGCGCC
>JBCAXI010000148.1:0-6736 GCA_038534175.1 Planctomycetota bacterium
GACATACTCCTGCACGGCCTATGCGGGCTCCGCCCGCGCCGTTCGGCCTCGCGAACAGTCGCGAGGCAAGGAGTGTCGGCGCGATGCGCCCTCGATCTGCAATCTATGCGTGATGCGCACAATCCGCGGGCCGTTCGGCCGAATCCGCGCCCGACAATCGCCGACCCCATCGAGCGTCAGACGCGCACGTCACGCAGCTCGTTGTACGCCTGCACCACCTTGTTGCGCACCGATTGGAGCATCTTGAACGCCATGTCGGCCTTCTGCGTCGCGAGGATCACGCCCTCGACATCGTCCCGCTGGCCCGACTGCAGATCCTCGATCGCTCGTGTCGCGTCGGCCTGCAGCTCGTTGACCTCCTTGAGGTTACCGAGCAGCACTTCCTTGAAGTCGGGCGCGTCCGCCGCGGGCGCTCTGGCGCCGGAGGTGGGCGGTGGGGTCGGTCGAATCCCCCCCGAGTTGCCGATCAGTCCTAGCGGATCGCTCATCCTGCCGCCTCCATCACGCTCGACTCAAACAGGGGCCCTCCATGGCCCGCGGACCGATCCGTCACGCCAACAGTCGCAAGGCCTGTGCCAACATCGCCTTGCTGGCATCCGCCGCCGACACGTTGGCCTCGTAGGCCCGGGCCGCCTCCATCGCGTTGACCTGCTCGACCACCGGGTCGATGTCTGGCACGGGCACGTACCCCTCATTGGGTCCTGATTTGTACGCGTGCGGATTGCCCGGCTCGAGCTTGAGCCGGACCGCGTCTTCGTTGATCGAGATTTGACGCACGTGCACGCCGAGCGCCTTGCCCTGGCCGCTGACCGCGTTTGGGTTGCCCGGAGCGAACAGCGCCTGCCGGCGCTTGTACGGGTTCACGTTGCCATCGGTATCGAGGATTGTGTCGCGGTTGGCCAGGTTGGCCGCGATCGCGGTCATTCGGGTGCGTTGGGCGATCATGCCGCTGGTGGAGATGTCGAGTGAGCCGTACATGGTTTACACCGTTTCTCGCATTGCCCGGACCAGCCGGTCGCTCTCGAACCGCATCAGGTCGGACGAGAGCCGAAAGAACGCCGCGTTCTCGGCCAGGGCTTGCATCGACCGCTCAAGATCGCTGCTGTTGCGATCGTGCCGGAGCACCGCGTGCTTGGGCGAGTCGGGATCGATACGCAGATCACCCCTCGCGTCGCGCCGGAGGGGGCCTTCCTCACGCCACGGCAGCGGGCCGCGCTGCCCGCCGGTCTCGTCGCGGCGACGCTGCACCGCGTCGGCGAGGGCACGCTGGAAGTCACGCGGGTCGGCGTCCATCGGCTGGAACTCGGGGGTGGTCAGGTTCGCGATGTTGTGGGCCAGCAGCCGCTGGCGTTGGGCGGCGAAGCGCATCGACAGCTCGAGCGTTGGCAACGCGCCGCTGTTCGTGATGCCCGCAAGGCCGCTCATGGGCGCTTCCTTCGCAATCGACGTGCCGTCAGAGCGACGCCTCGACGAGCTGCTGCTCTTTCCACTTCTTGAGCTTGAGCCCCAGCGTCCGGACACCGATGCCCAGCGCTCGCGCGGTCTTCTGACGATGCCCGTCGAATCGACGGAGCGCCTCGACGATCGCCCGGCGTTCCAGATCCTCGAGCGGACAGATCTCCCCTTCCGGGAAGAGCGCGTCCTCCGCCGGCGGCGTCTCGACCACGGCCCGGACCTCGGCGAACCCGCTGGCCGCGGGCGACGCGGACGCCTGTGCCACCTCGCCCGCCAGCAGCGAGGCGTCGCCCTGAGCCGCCGAGCCAAGCCAGGGCTCGATGAGGGCGCGGCCGATCGACCGGGCGTCGCCCGTGCCGACCTTGCCAACCCTGTCACCCATGCCGCTCAGGACCACCGCGCGCTCGCAGATGTTCTGCAGCTCGCGCACGTTGCCGGGCCAGGGGTACTGCATCAGCAACTCGAGGGCATCGGCGTCGAACGCGATCTCGCCGCGACCCTCGCGCCCTGCGATCTCACGCACGAAGTGCGCCGCCAGGCTGGGCACGTCCTCGACTCGATCACGCAGCGGCGGCAGGTGGATCGGCAGCACGTTCAGTCGGAAGAACAGATCCTGGCGGAAGTCGCCGTTCGCGACCGAGCGGGGCAACTGGCGGTTGGACGTCGCGATCACGCGCACGTCCACGCCGATCGTCAGGCTCGATCCGACCCGCTCGAAGGCGCGCTCTTGGAGCACACGCAGCAGCTTGGCCTGGATCTGGCCTGGCACCTCGCTGACCTCGTCGAGCAGCAGCGAGCCTGAATCTGCCAGCTCGAATCGGCCCTTGCGGAGGCTCTCGGCGCCCGTGAACGCGCCACGCTCATGCCCGAACAGCTCGCTCTCGAGCAGTGACTCGCTGAGCGCGGCGCAGTTGACTGCGAGGAAGGGCGCCGCGGCCCGCGGGCTCAGCTCGTGGATCGCCCGGGCGACGACCTCCTTGCCCGAGCCGCTCTCGCCGCAGATGAGCACGTTGCCGTGCGAGCTCGCCACGGCATGCACCTGCTCCTTGACGCGTCGCATCGCGGGCGAGGCACCGATGATCCGATCGATGCCAGAGCCCGGCACCGACACGCCCTCGGGGGAGGCGGCCGAACGATCCGTGGTTGCCTTGAGCACCGCGTTCTCTCGGAGCACGCGGGCGTGGGCGAGCGCGCGTTTGACGGAGATCACCAGCTCGTCGCCCTGGAAGGGCTTGGTGATGTAGTCGTACGCGCCGAGACGCATCGCATCGACAGCCGACTCGATCGCGCCGAACGCGGTCATCAGGACCACGGGCAGATCGTCGTCGAGCTCTCGGATCTTCTCGAGCAACTCGACGCCGGTCATGTTGGGCATCTTGAGATCGGTGACGATCGCGTCGGGACGGCGCTTGGCGGCGAGCTCGAGCGCCAACGCGCCGTCGTGGGCCGTCACCACCGCGAAGCCCGCCCGCTGCAGCGTCGAGGCAACGCTGTCGCGCATCATCTGCTTGTCATCCACCACGAGCACGGTGCTCATGCGCACTCCCTCAGCCGGCGGCCGGCACTTGTCTTGGTTTGAATCTCCGCATCGGGATCCCGCGCCCGCGCGGACGGGAGACGCAGCTCGACGGTGGCGCCCACCCCATCGTTGTTCCAGACCCGAACGCTCCCGCCGTGCGCATCGAGGATGCGATGCACGATCGCGAGCCCCAGCCCCGTGCCAGTCGCGCGGGTCGTGAAGAACGGGTTGAACATGCGCTCGATGACCTCCGGCCCAACGCCAGGGCCCGCGTCGATCACTCGCAGCACGTCTCCTCCACGGTCTCGATGGGCCTCGAACCGCATCGCCGCGTTGCACTCGGGCGCGTCCTCCATCGCCTCGACGGCGTTGCGGATCACGTTGACGAGCGCCTGGTGCAGCAGCAGCGCGTCGCCCGACACGCAGCGTTGGTCGAGCGAGCCATCGCGATCGATCGCGACGCGCGTTGCCACGCCGTTGAGCTCCGCCCGGCACGACTCCATCGCTCGATCGAACAGGTCGCCAGCGCAGCAGGCGTCAATCCGCGGTCGAAGATCTCGCGCGAACACGAGCACGTCGCCGACGATCGCATTGAGCCGCCCAACGGACTCTCCGACACGCTCGGCCAGCTTGAACTGCTCGGGCCGGTCCGCCAGATCCTCCCGCAACATGTCCGCGTCGAGCGCGATCGAGCCGAGCGGGTTGCGGATCTCATGGGCGATGCCCGCGGCCATCTCTCCGAGCGCCGCCAGCCGCTTGCTCCGATGCAGCGCCTCGTTCGCATCTCGCAGCTCGCCCTGCAAGCGGGCGACCTCGTTCTGCAGCTGCACGTGCGTGGCCTGCAGCCGAGACGTGACCTCGTTGAAGGTCGACATCAGCTCGGCCAGATCGCCGGGCGTGACACCGGCACCGAGCGCCGCCTCGATCTTGCACGCCGCGGTGGCGCTGCCGGCGTTCGACATCAGACCTCCCGATCCTGGAATCGAGGGCCCGAGGGCTGGGCGCCGCCGTAGGCCTGCACGGCGCCTCGTCGGCGACCGAGCGACGCGAGTTGGTCCGCGACCGCGTCGCGACGCGCCTGCAGCGTGTCGCGGTCGGACGCGTCCCGCTCGGCGATGCTGCGCGCCAGCGAGCGCACCGCGTCGATCAGGCGGGCGATCTCCTCGTGCACACGCTGCTCCGAGCGTTCCAGCAGCGGCTCGATCTGGACGTTGGTGTTCAGGATGCGGTCCACCAGCGATTGCCGCTGCTGGAGCACCTCGATCAGTGATTCGGAGTCCTGCGCGTCGATGCACGTCCGCTGACGCTGGCTGAGGCCGTCAAGCTGCCCATATAGCCCGAGCTGCGCGCGAAGCAGCGACTCAAGCCGGGCGGCTTCGCGCGGACGGACCGCGGGCATCGATGGAGTTGGCTCGTTGGTCATCCTGACCCTTGGACAAAGCCCTGCCCGGCGAACGACCTTTCGCACGGACCCTGATTCCGGTGGCCTCCTGCCGCCGGACGACGCCGATCCTCGGATCGTCGCCGCTACTCCGCCCTATCGAGTGCGTAGAGCCTGGAACTTGAATCCAGCCACCGCTCCCAGTCGGCGCGGGTCATGGGAAGCGTTGGATCCTTCCACGCCTCGTCGGGGAGCTTCTCGAAGAAGTACCGCGCCCGCTCGTTGGCGGTCTCGGCCTGCTCCATGTTTCCTTGGGCCATGTGCGCGTTCACGATCTGGATCATCGCGACCAAGGAAGCCGGGTCGTCGCGGTACGCCAGCCTCGCGGCGTCGTAGTGGCGAATCGCCTCGTCGTGGCGTTCGAGATCGAACGCGGCATCCCCCCGGAAGAAGTGTGCATTACGGAGATAGAGGTTCTCAAGCTCGGTCCGACGGCGCGGGTCCTCGGCGCCGAGCGTCTGGATGACCTCGTCAAACTGCGATCCCGCTCGCTCCAGCCTCGTGCGGCGCAGCTCCTGCAGCTCGCGCCGGCGCGTCTCCGGCAGCGCGCCCGCGAGCGTGACGTCGATCGACTTGGCCTCCAGCCGATAAGCGTCGGCGAGCCAAAAGAGCGCCCGTCCGCTCTCGGGATGATCGGGAAATCGTTCGCGCATCTCCTCAAGCCGCTCGATCGCCCGCGGGAAGTCGTTGGTCTGATGATGCATGCGGCCCAGCTCGAGCAGCGCGGTCGGATACTCGGCCGAGTCCGGGGACGCGAGCCGCCCGTCGACCACAACGAGGAGCAAACGCCCGGCCTCCTCGTCGTTCGTTGGATCGTTGTCGAGCAGCAGAGTCTGCGCGAGGGGGACGTAGCTGCGGTCGGCCCACACACCCACGCCCTTGTCGCCCCCTCGATCAAGGCCGACCCGGATGAGCTCGCGGAAGATCTCCTCGGCACGGTCGTGCTCACCTCGCGCGTGGAACGCCTTGGCGAGGCGGAACCTCGCCTCGGGACGCCGCGGGCTGTCGGGATAGCCATCGGCATAGCCCTGGTACGCGTTGATGGCGTCGGTCTGCTGCCCGGCGCGATCGAACGAGGTGGCGGCCTCCCAGATCGAGGCACCGCGCACATCAGGCTGTCCCACCACCATCCCGGCGTGGCGTGTGTAGTACGCCCCCGCCGCGATCAACAGCGGCTTGACGAGCTCTCTCGTCGCGGGATCCAGCGCGTTGTCCGTCAGGCGAACGCTCATCGGCTCGACGCCCGGCAGCGCGTCGTCGGCGAGGCGGCGATGCACCTGCGCGAGCGCGAGCACCACATCCCGAGGCGCCGACTCCACACCCCAGAGACGCTCGGCGATGTGCGCGAAGCGACGCGCCTCCTCGATCTGGCCCGCGTCGAAGCGTTCGGCGAAGCGAGCCATCAGGCTGTCGCTGGTGATCTCGAGCGTCGCGAGCGGGTGGGCGCTCCCGCGGCGCAGGTCCTCCACCAGCCGCTCGTAGGCCTCGACCGCCGATTCCATGCGCCCCAGCGCGGCCTCGCTCTCGCCCAGCGCGAGCAGGTTCGGGAGCAGGTCGCGGCTCTGCCCGTCATTGCGGACGATGTCGGCGTGGCGATCGCGCGCCTCGTTGAGACGGCCCTGCTCGGCGTCGATCAGCCCGAGGAGATACTGAATGCGTCCCCAGTGGCGTCCGGCGCCGTCGGCGATCTCGGCCGCCCGCTCGAGGCGCCGATGAGCCTGCTCGAACACGCCCAGCCCGACGTAGGCCTGGCCCAGCTGCACGTAAAGCTCGATCAGATCAGTGTCGTCGCCGCGAGCCAACCGCGGCATCGACAGCAGAATTCGATCCACTACGGCCTCGTCGTACCCCTGCCGCAGCAGCACCTCTGTCTGGCGCGCGGTGCCCCAGATGCGGTCCGCACGCTCGAGCTCGGGCTCGGCGAGCAGCACGCCGAGACGCTCGAGCATGAGGTCGTAGTTCGGCGCCGTTCGTTTCAGCTCCTCCTCGAACAGGCCGCGCGTGAGACGGACGCGCAGGTCGAGCCGCTCATCGGGCAGCGTCGCCCTTCGCTGGATAGCGCGATCGGTGTAGCCAAGCCGCAGGAGCGAGTCGGCGAGCATGTACACGTCGTCGGGCGTGAGCGTCGCCTCGAGTCGCTCGGCCTCGAGCATCTCGCGCATGGTCGACGCGTAGTTCTCATCGACCTCGATGCCGAGTGAGCGTTGGCCTCTGTAGATCGCGCCAGCGAGCTGGCGGTGGTACGCCTGGCGGTGCGTGTCTCGCATGTCAGGATGGTCATAGAGCGGGTAGAACTTTGTGTTGAGCGCCTCGATAGCTTC
>JBCAXI010000149.1:0-6732 GCA_038534175.1 Planctomycetota bacterium
TGCACGCCGCCGGGTGCCGTGGCCTTCTCTAGGTCCTTGACGTTCTTGATCTGCTTCTCTTTCTTGGCCAGATCCTTGAGCAGCGGCCCGCGCTTCGAGGGCGACATCTTCATGAGGCTCTCGAACTCCTTGGGCGTCATGGACTCGATGCCGAGCAGCTTGTGGACCTTCTGGAAGTTGGGCATGGGTGCTCTCCGTATCAGGGTGCGGTGTGTGTTCCCCTGGACGGAGGTCCGGCGTAGGCCGGGTTGTTGCAGGCGGGTTCTTTGATGCACGGGTAGCCTGCTACCAGTGCTCCGCGCGGGAGCCCAACGCACTGGTAGACAAGCTACCAGTGGCACAGAAAGGCAGGGGACCAGTCCTACCCGCCGCCCGTTTACTCAGTCGTGGTCGTCGCTTTGCTCAGGCCACGGCACCCGGCGGCGTGCAGTGGTGTTGCCGTCACATCGCGAGATCGGTCGTCGCTACGGAAGGGCATACAGTGACACATGTCCATTTCTGCCGCAATAGCATGTTCTGAGCACATCAGGAAGATGCAAGGCGTTTTGGATGGAGGTATTTCTAATGAAGGAGGTCGTGCACTGAGTGCGTCCCTCCGGTTGCTCATTACGGAAAGTCTGTTGCGAAGAGCTTGGCGCGAAGTGTCGCCAGGAAATGTCTCAATTCGTTACCCGGACATTTCTCGATATGTAAGGGACTACGCAGGTCGAGGCGGGGTGTACGCATTTGCACGCGCGATTGACGAAAGCCAATTACCTTTGGGCACGATGCTCTTTGGGCGCTTGCCCAAACCAAGGAACGACGACGGGATTCGTGCCTATTTGGAGCCGGAGCCAATCTTCCAAAAGGGATCGCCTGAGAGTTTTGCCAAAGCGGTTTGTTGCATCTTGGATGGTGTGCCGATTCGGCGAGAGTCTTTGATCAAATACGTTGCGAATCATGCCGGTGGCATTCATCACGGCAAGCCAATCAAGGAAGGTCTTAGGGAATACATTGCTTTAGATGATCTAATTCGAAATGGTGTGAAAGGCGGGCTCATTCCTGGTGCGAATCCTCTAGTGGGTGATGTCGGGTGCCACCACATCTATTACGAGGTATTTACATCTGCGGATGCCGTCTTGCGATCGCCAAGGGTGCTGGAGAAACTGTCTGGCCACGTCGACCAAGTAGATGGCTGGCCGCCTGATCCGAACGGCGACAACGCTCTGTAGTACTCCACAAGTCGTAGGTATTGGATCTAGGACAGCGTCGAGACAAACCCCCCCAACCGCTCCATCCCCTTCCGGATCTGCTCCTCCGAGCACGCGAAGCTGATCCTCACGTGCTCGCGGCCGCAGCCGTCGAAGTCTTCGCCCGGGACGACCGCGACCAGTTCTTCTTCCAGCAGCGCCTCGGCGAAGTCGAGGGCGCTGTTGATGGGCTTGCCGCCCTTGCTCGTCTTGCCGAAGTGGGCGGCGACGTTGGGGAACGCATAAAACGCGCCGGTGGGGCGGACGGGCTCGACGCCGGGGATGTCTTGGAGCAGTGAATAGATCAGCTCGGCGCGTTTGGCGAAGGCCTGGCGGAATTGCTCGACCTCGTCGTGGCAGTCGTTGAGCGCGACGCGGATGGCGGGGTAACAAAACGAGGTGATGTTGGTGGTCATCTGGCCCTGGAGCTTGCCCATGGCCTTGATGATGCTCGCGCCCCAGTCGCCGCTGGCGGCGGTGTAGCCAATGCGCCAGCCGGTCATGGCGTAGGCCTTGCTGAGGCCGTTGAGCGTGATGGTGCGTTCGGCGATCTCGGGCACGCTGCCAATGGCGAGATGCTCGATGCCGCCGTAGATGATCTTCTCGTAGAGCTCGTCGGTGAAGACGACGAGGTCGGGCGCCGTGGAGGCCGCGGCCTCGGCGACGACCGCCGCGAGGGCGCGGAGCTCGTCGGGCGTGTACATGGTGCCGCAGGGATTGGATGGGCTGTTGAGGATGAGCATGCGGCTCCGCGGCGTGATCGCGGCCCGCAGTTGCTCGGGTGTCATCTTGAAGTCGGTCTCGAGGGTCGTGGGAATCTCCACGACCTTGCCCCCGGCCATTTCAATATTGGGGCGGTAGCTGACCCAGGCGGGGGTGGGCAGGAGGACCTCCTGGGGCGCCTCGCTAGTGGTAGGGGGGTCGATGAGGCACTGGCAGGCGAGGTAGAGCCCGTGCTTGCCGCCGACGTGGATGCCGACGTGGTCGGGGGTGAGGCCGGGCAGGCCGTTCTCTCGGGTGAGCTTCTCGGCGATCGCGGCCCGCGCGTCGGGCTCGCCGAGGGTGGGCTGGTAGCGGGTCATGCCCGCTGCCAGGGCGCTGGCGGCGGCTCGCTTGATCTTGTCGGGGGTGTCGAAGTCGGGCTCGCCGGCGGCGAACCCGAGGACGTCGAGGCCGTCACGCTTCATCTGCTTGGCCTTGCCCGCCACGGCGACGGTGACGGAGGGCTTGAGAGCGTTCACGCGGTCGGAGAGGCTGGGGTGGCGGGTCATGGTGAGAGCATAGATCGGGCCGTGACGGCCCCGTCTGGCATGGATTCCGGAGTCTGGCGACGCCTACCATCAGGTCGATCGAATGGCCCCGGGCTTGGGCGCAGCCCGCGGGCCGAATCGGCCGAGCAGGCGCCTTCCACGAACAGAAGAGAACCAACCTTTATGACCATCGCTCAGGCACGCAAGAATGAAGTGATCAAGGATTTCGGTCGCAAAGAAGGCGACACCGGCAGCCCCGAGGTGCAGATCGCGATCTACACCGAGCGGATCAACGCCCTGCAGGGTCACATGAAAGAGCACAAGCACGACTACCACAGTCGTCGCGGCCTGCTCCGGATGGTCAGCCAGCGCAACCGTTTGCTCCGCTACATCGCCAGGACCAATCGCGAGAAGTACCTGGACACGATCAAGCGACTCGGCCTGCGTAAGTAAGCATACCCCAACGCCCTTGGAGAGATCCGAGGGCGTTGTTTGTTCGTGTTGTTTGTTCATTGAGTTGGCGTTCTGAGGTCCGTCTCTCTCAGGCAGTGGGCGATCGGCAGTTCGAGATGACTGCCCTCCGCCTTCTGCCTTCGGAGCCGCCGCCCGGAACGCGGTCCCGAGGCGCCCTCGGTCGCGAGTTCTTCTGCGACGAGGGCAAGCCATAGCAGAGCCGTTCGCCGCGGGATTGCGGCGGGTCGGGCTTGGTTGTGGTGATGAGCCGTGCGACATCACGGCATGAAAGGCGGAAGACCATGGCGAAGAAAAAGTCGAAGAAGTCCAGCGGTTCGAGCGACGCCAACGTCGTGCGTGTTGAGAAGAAGATCGGCGACCGCGTGCTGTCGATCGAGACTGGCTCGGTCGCCAAGCTGGCGACGTCGGCCGTCGTCGTGCGGTACGAGGGCACCGCGGTGCTGTGCACCGTGGTCCGCGCCAACCCGCGTCCGGGGCTCGACTTCTTCCCGATGCAGGTCGACTACCGCGAGAAGCTGAGCGCCGGTGGCAAGTTCCCCGGCGGCTTCCGCAAGCGTGAGGGCGCGCCCAACGAGAAGGAAGTCCTCACGATGCGGATGATCGATCGCCCGATCCGTCCGCTCTTCCCCGACGGCTTCATCGACGAGGTCCAGATCCAGTGCTGGGTCATGAGCCACGACGGCGAGAACGACGCCGACGTCATCGCCGGCGTCGGCGCCTCCGCGGCGCTCGCGATCAGCAACGCGCCCTTCGAGGGCCCGACCGGCATGGTCCGCGTCGGTCGCATCCACACCGATGACGGCGCCCAGCTCGTGCTGAACCCGACCGTCACTCAGCTCGATTACTCGGATCTCGATCTCGTGCTCGCCGGGCACGAGGACGGCATCAACATGATCGAGGTTGGCTCCGCCGAGGTCCCCGACGAGGACGTGCTCGAGGCGATCGAGTTCGGCTACGACGCGGTCAAGGACATCCTCGGCCTCATCGACGAGCTCGTCGAGCAGGTCGGCCAGGAGAAGACGATCGTCAACCCGCTGGCGATCCCCGCCGACGATGTGATGGCCCAGGTCAAGAAGCTGATGGAGAAGGACCTCACCAAGGCCCGCCAGATCGGCGGCAAGACCGAGCGCAACGAGAAGGTCGTCGAGCTCCGCAAGAAGATGATCGAGGACCACTTCACGATCAACGAAGAGGGCACCATCGCCGAGTGGGAGCTCAGCAAGAAGCGCCAGGGCGACGCCAAGGAGGCCTTCCGCCGACTCGAGAAGAAGATCACGCGCAAGCTGATCGTGGAGAAGGGCGTCCGCGCCGACGGCCGAAAGGCCGCGGAGATCCGTCAGCTCACCGGCGAGGTCGGCGTGTTCGAGCGCACGCACGGCTCGGCGATGTTCCAGCGCGGCGAGACCCAGTCGCTCGTCAGCGCCACCCTCGGCACGGGCAAGGATGAGCAGATCATCGACGGCCTGCTGCCCGAGTACTCCAAGAAGTTCACCCTGCACTACAACTTCCCGCCGTTCTGCGTGGGCGAGGCCGGGCGCATCATGGGCCCGGGCCGACGCGAGGTGGGCCACGGCGCCCTCGCCGAGCGCTCCCTCCTCGGCATCCTCCCGACGCCCAATGAGTTCCCCTACACCATCCGCATCGTCAGCGACATCACCGAGTCCAATGGCTCGTCGTCGATGGCCTCCATCTGCGGCGGCTGCCTGGCGCTCATGGACGCCGGCGTGCCCATCACCAACACCTGCGCCGGCATCTCCGTCGGTCGCTTCACGGATGAGAAGGACGGCAACGAGGTGTTCGTCACCGACATTCTCGGTGAGGAAGACTTCTTCGGCGACATGGACTTCAAGGTCGCCGGCACGCGTGAGGGCATCACGGGCATCCAGCTCGATCTCAAGGCGCGGGGCCTAAGCCTCGAGCAGATCGAGCGCATCTTCGAGCAGGCCAAGCAGGGCCGACTCGAGATCATCGAGTGGATGGAGAGCGTGATCCCGGCGCCGCGCGATGACATCGCCAACCACGCCCCGCGCATCCACGCGCTCCAGATCAACCCCGACAAGATCGGCAAGCTCATCGGCCCGGGTGGCAAGACCATCCGCGCCATCCAGGACAAGCACGGCGTGCAGGTCGACGTCGAGGACTCTGGCCTCGTCCAGGTCTCCTCGTCCGATGGCGAGGCCCTCCGCGGCGCCTTGGCCGAGATCGAGGCCATTGCCGAGGAGATCAAGGTCGGCGCGATCTACAACGGCAAGGTCGTCTCGACCCGTGACTTCGGCGCGTTCATCGAGTTGGCGCCGGGCACCGATGGCATGTGCCACGTGTCCGAGTTGGCTGACGGCTTCGTCAAGAACGTGACCGACGTGGTCAAGGTGGGCGACGTGGTGAAGGTGAAGGTGATCCTGGTCGACGAGCAGGGTCGCATCAAGCTGAGTCGCAAGCAGGCCATGGCCCAGGACTCTGGCGCGGAGTCCGAGGAGTTGGTCGAGGCCGACGCCTGATCCACGCACTCGCAGCCTGGAGCGAGACCAGGTCTCAACACGCCCCCTGCTCGCAGAGGGCAAATGATTGTCGACGAAGACGGGCGAACCCTTTGTGAACCAGGGTTCGCCCGTGTTGACCGTGCGCGATCACTTGATAAATTGGAGAGTTGTGACATACGTCACGGAGTGGCTTCGTGCCGCTTCCGAGGCGTTGTCACGCGGGTCCTCGCGGCCGGGGGTTCGCGGCGTCTGACCAACGTCGCGAGTGGTTGCGTGGGCATTGGCCTCGGGCTTTGGCCCGAGGCGGCGCGTGTGGTTGTGAGGATCCATGCGGCCGGGTCGCGGCCGTGCCTCCGCAGGGGCCACAGAAGATGACCGATCATCCCCCCGGCCGACCGTCCTCTGGCCCGACCTCTGGCACGATCAGCGATCTCGAAGGCGCTGTGAAGTGGTTCGATCCCCGCAAGGGGTTCGGCTTCATTGTCGGGCCCGAGGGTCAGGACATCTTCGTGCACTACACGGTGATCAAGGGGGATGGGTTTCGAGTCCTCAAGGACGGATCGAAGGTGCGATACGACGCCGAAGAGAGCGATCGCGGGTGGAAGGCGACACGGGTGGAGCGCGCCGAGGAAGAGGTCGAGGTGAGCGTGCCACGCCGCCGGGCCTACTCGCGGACGCCTCGCCGCTGATGGCGATCGTCGCTCGCTCATGCTCCCGGGCGTCGATTGAGATGGCTCGTTCGTGAGCGGCTGGGTGTGGATCGTTGTGTCGCTGCTCTTGGGCGCGCTCGTCGGCGTGCGGGCAGGGCAGTGGCGATTGGCGAGGGCGCTCCGGCGCCAGCGGGCGGCCGAGCGCGACGCCGCCGCGGCCCGACGGCTCGCGGATCTCGGCGCTATGACCGCCGGCCTGGCCCACGAGATCAAGAACCCGCTCTCCACGCTGGGCCTCAACGCCCAACTGCTCAACGAGGCGGTCGGCGATCTCGATGTTGACCCCGACGATCGCGCGTCGCTCTCGCGTCGGGCCGATGTGCTGGTCCGCGAGACCGAGCGTTTGAGGGGGATTCTCGGCGACTTCTTGGAGTTTGCCCGGACGCCCGGGCTGGAGCTGTCTCGGGGCGATCTGAACGCAGTGGTGGACGAGCTGATCGATTTTTATTTGCCGCAGGCCGAGCGAGCGGGCGTCCGCTTGCGGGCCGACTTGTCGCCCGAGCCGCTGCTCGCGTCGGTGGACGCGCCGCAGCTCAAGCAGGCCGTGCTCAACTTGATGCTCAACGCGACGCAGGCGATGGGCGAGCCC
>JBCAXI010000150.1:0-6718 GCA_038534175.1 Planctomycetota bacterium
CTGATGAGCCTCCGGCCTCGCCCACCGATGGGGCGACCCGCGAGACCCGCCCATCGCCCACGCGAGCCGCACCTGACCCGCCGATCGCGTCCGCCGCGCCCGCCGAGACGCTCACGGACCCCTTGATCATCAGCCAATCGCGCTCCGGCGCGGAGCGTGGCGCGCTGACCGACGCGTTGCGGAATGGCGATCGACGAACGCCCGCCACGACCGACACGACCCCGCGCGGTGGCGGCGTCTCGTCGGCGCGCGATCTCGTCGCGGGGCTCCGTGAGCGGGCGATCGATGAGTGGCGGAGCTGGGATCTGTCTGAACTCCCCGCGGCCCAGCCATCACGAGGCGCTCCCGGGCCCGCGGCGACGCCACGTCGAACGCCCGCGGGCGAGCGACCCAACGCGACCACGCGCCCCACGCCACGACAGTCCAACGCGGCTTCGAACCCGAGTGACACACTCCGCGTCGTGAAGCCCGACGAGTCGCTCTACAAGATCTGCAAGGCGACGTACGGCGATGGCAATCTGTGGCGCCAGCTCGCGGCGTACAACCACGATCGCGTCGGAAAGAACGGCGCGGTGCGCGCCGGCGTGACGCTGCGCATGCCCGAGCTCGAGGTGCTGCGGGCGTCCAACGACCGATCGGCCGCCCCGTCGCCGACCACTGAGCGCGCGGCGCCCCAGCGCGTCCCGGACGCTCCGGCATCGAGCGATCGGACGTACGTCGTGCAGAAGGGCGACACGCTGGGAGCAATCGCTCGGGCCGAGCTGGGCGCGACGGGGCGATGGCGTGAGATCGCCGAACTCAACGAACTCAAGAATCCCAACGTGGTGGTCGTGGGCTCAACACTGCGGCTTCCTGCCCGCTGATCGGGAGTGAGATGACCGGCAAGCTGGCGGCTGTGATCGCGGTCTCGGGCGCCACCGCGTGCGCGCTGCTTGGCGCGCGCCAGGCACGCATCCAGGCCGCGCACGAGCTCGCCGAGTCGAGGTTTCGGCAACTCGCGATCGAAGAGGACCATCAGCGCCTACGGGCGATCCTGGTTGAGCACGCTCGCCCGGACGCGATCGACGCCGACGGGCTGCTGCATCCGTCGCGCCCGTTGGACTGGAACGCCAACACCGTCGACGACGCGCCGCCCGGGGCCGGCGAGGCCGAGGGCACAGCGCGTGACGAGCCAACGTCCGTGGGCGACGCCGCGGGCGACGAAGAGGCCGAGGGTCGAGACGCAGCGCTCGGCGGCGGCGTCGCGCCCGCGGCCGGCGCCACACCGATGGACCGAGAGGCCCCGAGATGACCGGTCGCGGCCCGGAGGCGATCGACGGTCGCCAGCGGTGGGTGCTCGCGGGGCTTCGGTTCGGCGCGATCGCGTTGGGTGTGGTGGTGCTTGGTCGCGTGGCGCAGTTGCAGTGGGCGCCGGCCCCGGAACTCTCGTCGCGACTCGGGCAGCAATGGAGCGAACGCTCGCTGACGCCCAGTCGCGCCCCAGTGCTCGATCGGCGTGGACGTGTGCTCGCGTCATCACACACCGGATACCGAGTGTTTGTCGACCCCGAGCGGCTTACCCGGCTCGACGAGGTCATCCCTCATCTCGCCGAAGCCGTCGGCGTCGGCGAGGACGCGATCGGCGAGCGCGTCGTCGAGGCGATGGCTCGGGCCGACGCGCGGCGTGAGGCGATCAAAGCCTGGAAGAACCAGGGATCGGATCCGGACGCCAACCCCGGCCTGAGGTTCCGATTCGCGTCCATAACTGGTTTGCTCGAGCCCGAGCGCGTCGACGCAGTCCGACAGGTGTGTTCGGCGCACTCGGGCGTGCATCTGGAGCCTGTCGCGGTGCGGGCGATCGAGGAGCGCGATGGCCTGGCGCCGCTGGTCGGCAAGGTGGGTCGACTCAAGGTGGGCCAGCCCATCGAGGGGCTCGCGGGTGCCGAGCGCACGCAGAACGCGGCGCTGAGCGGAGAGCCCGGGGGGGTGCGGTTCGTGCGTGACCACCGCGGTCGAGCGCTGTGGATGAGCCCCGGCGCGTGGACCTCGCCGCGCGATGGAGAGCCGATTCGACTGACGATCGATCAGGAGCTGCAGCGCCTCGCGATGCAGGAGCTTCGTCGCGGCGTGGAGGAGGCGGACGCCGCGGGCGGACGCGTGGTCATGATCGATCCGACGCGGGGCGACGTGCTCGCGATCGTCGATGTGCTGCGCAGCGTGCCGGGCGTGGTTGAGTTTCCGTGGGAGCCCATCGACCCGACCTTGGTGCCGGAGGGATGGACGCCGCGCGAGATCGTTGAGGACGGCTCGGTTCGTTACCGCACGCAGCTTGCCGATCCGTTGCGGGCGCGGGAGCCGGCGCTGGCGCGGAACCGGTGCGTGGTGGATGTGTACGAGCCGGGCTCGACCATCAAGCCGCTGATCTGGTCGGCGTTGACCGACGCGGGCGTGGCAGAGCCCGACGAGTCGTTCGACACCGAGGGCGGGCGATGGCGCACCACGTACGGGCGCCCGATCGAGGACGTCACCCGGCGCGACACGATGAGCTGGACCGAGGTCCTTCGGCACTCGAGCAACATCGGGATGGCCAAGGCGACCGAGCGGATCTCGCACGAGGCGCTGCACGACCTGGTGCGCGCGTTCGGCCTGGGGCGGCGCACGGGCGTGCCGCTGCCCGGCGAGGCGCGGGGGCTGGTCACGCCCAAGGGGCGATGGACGAAGTTCTCGCAGACGTCCGTTTCATTCGGGTACGAGATCGCGGTCACGCCGGTGCAGATGGCTCGGGCGTACGCGGCGTTGGCTCGATCGGGGCCGGACGCGGGCACCCTCCCCTCGCTTCGGCTAGTCGCCCGTGAGGGCGCCGAGCCCACGGGCGTGGTCGAGCGGGTGGTCTCGCCCGAGGCCGCGATGCGAACGCGCGAGGTGTTGGTGGCCGTGGCCGAGCGCGCTGAAGAGAAGATGGCTCGTCGCGACCCGCCCGAGCGTGGGCTCGATGGCGCCGACGCGTGGCGGTTCGGCTGGTTCGGTAAATCGGGCACCGCGGAGATCCCGATCCCCACGCCGCCGAAGGGTTGGCGTCGCCCGCGCCAGGCGCCGAAGGCCTACTTCGATCGCCAGTACGCGTCGAGCTTCATCGGCGCCGGGCCCATCGAGTCGCCCCAGTTGCTCGTGGTCGTCGTGATCGATGACCCCGGCCCCGAGTTGGTGAATGCACGCCGGTACTACGGCTCCGACGTCGCGGCGCCCGTGGCTCGGCGTCTGCTGGAGCGATCCCTGAGTTATCTGGGCATTGAACCCGATCAGACTCCTACTGTTTTGGTGGATGAGCGCAAGCTACCGGACCCACAGGGCTAACGAATTTTGAGATTTCTTGCCCCGGGTGTTCTCTCTGGTTCGACTTGGGGTAGATTATTCATTGTCGAGCCACGAGGCGCCCCTGTGTCCGGGAGGCGTCGGCATCGGCGCCAGCCGCGGTGGCGCTTTGAGAGAGCGTCGCCCCGCGGGGGCGTCGGTGTGATCGTGAGTCCGTGTCTCGTCGCGTCCGTGCACACGGGCGTCTGGTGTCCCGCATTCGAGTTAGCTAGACAGGGAGAACGAGAGATGAAAGCGAAGTTTGTGACGACGACCGCCCTTGTGGCGTTCGCTGGTGCCGCGATGGCGCAGGACGGCATCAACATTGGCGCCGGCCAGACGCTCCTGGGTGTGCAGGACACCGCGACGCAATTCGGCAACGCGACCGGCGGAGGCCAGGACTCGGCCGGCGGCAGCGAGGTCAACTCGCTGTGGGGCTCGCTCGGTGGCGGCACGCTCGACCTGGGCATCGCCGGCAACCTCGAGGGCAACTTCAACAAGATGTGGATCTTCATCGACGCCACCGCTGGCGGCGAGAACACGCTGCAGGGCGACAACGTCGACGGCGGCTTCAACGAGATCGCCAGCATGGCCGGCCTCACGTTTGATGCCGGATTCGAGCCCGACCACGCCATCCGCCTCGAAGTCGGCGGCGGCTTCCTCGGCATCCGCTTCGCCGACCTGATCGACAACACCGCGGGCGACATCTTCACCGCCGGCGGCACGGGCGACCTGCCGCTGGTCGGCGCCGCGGGCGCCTTCGGCATCACCACCGGCTGGGACAACAGCAACATCGTTGGTGTCGATGATGTCGACGCCTCGGGCGCCCTCACCGCGACCACCGGCGTCGAGTTCTCGATCGACCTCGCCACCGCGTTTGGTGTGACCAACAGCCAGATCGGTATCTCGGTCTTCATCAGCAACGACAACGGCCAGTTCCTCTCGAACCAGTTCTTGGGCGAGACGGGCCTCGGCGGCGCGGGCAACGTCGGTGATCCGACCGTGCTCGACCTCAACACGATCGCTGGCAACCAGTTCGCGACCATCCCCGCTCCGGCGTCGATGGCATTGCTCGGCCTTGGCGGCCTCGCCGCCGCGCGTCGTCGTCGCTGATCGCGACCACCTCAGGTTTCCCTGATTCGATCCGAAGGCGGGCCCTCTCAAGGGTCCGCCTTCTTTTATTGCAAGGAGCGCTCACGGATCGGCGATCGCCCCGCGACGATACGGTCCTTCGCGCCGGTGCGCACCAGCTCGCGAATGAACGCTCGGTACGCCTGATCGGCGCGGACGAGGTCGTCGTCGAAGTACGCGGCGAACACGGCGCGCCCGTTCCGCACCGCGAGCGCACGATTGCCAAGGCGTTGCGAGAGCCGCCCCTCGGCGGCGTCTTGTAGCAGCGTCGCGAGCGCCGCGCGATGGCGTCCGTCGGCGTGCTCTCGGAGAAAGTGCACCAGCGCCCACGTCTGCGCGTACCACGTCAGCGCCGTATCGGCCGACCCGCGGGCGTGTAGCAGACCCGCGGGGCTGGAGTCGAGCACCTGCGAGAGCGAGAGCAGCGAGCCCGTCGCCTCGGCGACTCGCAGCTGGTCGAACCGCTCGACGTTGGCCCACGCGTTGAGCCGCGGGCGCCCGGTGTCCGGGTCGGTGCGCATGCCCTCCATCGACACGGCGACGCCCTCCTCAAGCCACAAGGGGAGTGGGTCAGCAAACACGCTCTGCGTGTACAGATGCCATCCCTCGTGGGTCGCCAGCGCGAGCGTGTCGCGCGGGCCGATGTCGAAGAGCACCGAGCGGGCGTTGACGGTGTAGCCGCCGCGATCGATGCGGAGGAGCTGCGGCGCGTCCTCGGGCGCGAGCCGACGCGTGAGCCGCGCCCACTGCGGGCGGCTGGCGAGCACGAACATCTCCATCGCCCGGTTGGGTCTGGGCAGATCCGCATGCCGCGTGGTGTACGTCGCCAACGCCGATTCCAGCAGCGCCGGGAGCGAACGGTCGATCACTCCGAGCGGCGGCGCGGTGGTGTAGAGCCGCCAGTGCGGCGTGGCGAGGATGCGTCCATTCGGAGCGATGGCCATCCATGCCTGCTCATCGATGACCACGCGGGGTGGTGTCGCGACGCGGCTCGGCGTGGCCGCGTTAGGGCGGCCGGGCGTCGAGCACGCGCACGTGAGCAGGGCGACCGCGAGCACAGCCGAGCGGATCACCCCAGCCGATCCAGAGCGTCGCGGGCCGCGTCGCGATCGGCCTTGGCGCGGTCCAGCTGATCGCGTGTCTGCTGCACGAGGTGCGCCGGCGCCTTCTCGGTGTAGCCAGGGTTCGACAGGCGCCCGTCGAGCGCCTTGATGGACTTATCGAGCTGTGCGATCTCCTCTCCGAGCCGCGAACGCTCGGCACCCGCGTCTACCGCGTCGGCGAGGTTCGAGAGCTGGCACTCGGCCGACTCAAAGAGGAACGGCGCCGAGGGGCCGGCGGGCGCGTCCGCGGTCACCGCTTCGAGATTGATGAGTGTTTTCAGGAGTTCGAGCTCGCCGGCACCGCGGGCGAGTTGGTCGTGCAGCGGCGTGGGCAAGTGCAGCGTCACCGCACGCTTGGGCGGCACGCTGTGCTTGGCCCGCACCTCGCGGGCGCCCGCGACCAGATCACGCACACGGTCGAACGCGGCCTCCGCCTCGGTGTCGCGCACGGACATTGAGCATGCGGGCCAGCCGGCGGTGCAGAGCAGCTCGCCGGTGCGCGCCGGCGCCAGGTCGAGCCCGTCGATCGGCTCGGCGTCGAGCTCGCGCAGCGTCTCGTAGATGGTCTCGGTCAGGAACGGCACGACCGGGTGCAGCAGGCGCAGCAACGCGTCGAGCGTCGCACGAAGCGTCGCGCGCTGGCGCGGGCTCGACGCCACGGTCGGCTTGATGGCTTCCAGGTACCAGTCGCAGAAGTCACGCCAGACGACGTCGTACAGCGCTTGCGAGTAGTTCGCGAACTGGTACTCGTCGAGCGCGTCGTTGATCTGGTCCGTCGCGTCCGCGAGGCGGCTGAGCATCCAGCGGTCAATCAGCGCGGGCTCGCCGTCGTCGCTGGCGCCGGCTTCGAGCGGCTTGGTCAGGATGCCGATGGCGAAGCGCGAGGCGTTCCAGACCTTGTTGCAGAAGTTGCGCCCGATGTCAAACTTCTCGCTGGTGTTGCGGGCCAGCGGCGCGTCGTCGGAGGGCTTGGCCTCGCCGGACGCGACGCCATAGCTGGTGGTGATCTTCTTCTTGGGATCGCTCGGCGAGGTCTGCACGGGTGCCGCGACCTTGTAGCCCTGCGGGCTGGTGATCCACTCGGGCTCGAAGGTCTTGTCGGTGTGCGGATCGACGAGGTCCACGGGCATGCGACGCAAGACGTGCGCATGCCC
>JBCAXI010000151.1:0-6690 GCA_038534175.1 Planctomycetota bacterium
GAACTCGGTGACGTCGGGGTGATCGTCGACCGGGAGGAACGAGGCCTGCACGCTGTACGCCCCGAAATCGGTCTCGCCGTTCGCGCCGCGAACGAGCACGAAGTACCGCGAGTAGTCCAAGCCGCTGACGAACGAGACACGATCGGCCGTGACCGCGACCGAGACCGAGGCGTTGAGGTTGCCCGCGCCCAGGTCGATGTCGTCGTTGCTGGCGATGAGCGCCAGGTGCGGGGAGAGCACGCTGCCGCCCACGACCGGGATCGACGAGCGATCGACCTGGAGCTCGTACACCTCGACGACCGGATCGAGCGTGAAGTCGTCGGCGGTCACCGAGAACGTGATCGTCTGGAACGTGAACGCCTCGAACGAGAAGATGTCGGTATCGCCGGCCCGCTCGAGCACGCCCGTCGCCGAGCCGGAGCCCAGGAAGTCGTTGAGCGCGATGGGCGTGGCGTCCTCGGGGCGCTCGAAGTCGGCGTGGTCGTCCGCGGACGAAGGGCCGTCGATGCTGAGGTCGTACGAGCCCAGTCCGCCGGCCGCGTCGATCTGGATAAAGAACCGAACGCCCTGCACCGCCGAGAGCCCAAACGTCGCGTTGCCCGCGAGATCGCCCACCGCGGGCTGCCCGAGCTGGGCGCCGTTCTCGTCGAACACCGTCAGTCGCGGCGTGATGTCGCCGCTGGTGCGGGAGACATTGATCTCGAAGTCGCCGTTGGCATTCGCGTAGAACGTGAAGCCATCGGTGTCGGCGGGGAAGCCGACAAACTCGGTGATGCGGCCGCTGACCGAGCCGTTCCCGTTGACATCGAGGCCAATGGGCGTGGCGAGGCTGGCGGTCTCGTCGGCACCCGCGAAGTCGGGCCCGCCCTCGAAGTCGACGTGGTCGTCAGGGGTTGTGCCCGGGGGGTTCGACGGCAACGCGTTGATGTGCAGGTCGTACGAGCCGATGAGGTTCGGCCACGACACCGGAAGCGTCGGGTTCGAGAGGTTGGCGCGGTACTCCTCGACCAGCGCGCTCTCGACCTGGATGTAGTACGTGTTACCCGCGACCGCGTCGAACACCAACCGCGCGTCGCGATCCGAGAACTGGAACGGACCGAGCGAGCCGATCGGGTCGGTCTGTGTCTGGCCCGCGACAATGCCCGAGTTATCGTTGAACGCGATCTCGACGCGGTCCGAATTGAACACACGCAGCGCCGAGTCGAGGAAGCTGTCGTAGGTCTCGGTCTGCGAGCTGGTCGTGACCGTCGTCGTGACTCCGCCTGACATGGCGTCGCCATCGGTGACGATGATCGTTTCCTCGAACGAGTCGGCAAGGTTCTGGGTCTGGATCCGCACCTCGATCGGCCCGCTGGCCGGGGCGCGGAAGAAGAACAGATCCGTGTCCTCGGGGTGCTCGATGCCGAGCAGCCCGCCGTCCTGCATGATCGTGACGTCGCTGGGCACCGGCGAGAACGCCATCAGCCCGTCCGAGTTGAACTCGGCCGTCGTGATCGCGCGACGCGAGCCCGTGCCGTCGAGAATCGCGCGCGAGTATCCGGCGCTCGTGCCGGGCAGCTCGATGTCGCTGTCGATCGCGTCGTACAGACCATCGAGATCCGGCACGTAGCCGCCGTCTCCCGTGAAGGGATCGAGCTGGAGCTCGTACGAGGTCTCGGCGAGCTCGAATTGGTCCGCGTTGGGCGCCTCGGTGATGAACGCGTAAGGCCGTGGGTTCGTGCTGTTGGTCCCGTCGATGTACTCGTTCTCGTTCTCGACCGACGAGAACGGCGAGCCGGGTCGGTTGAACGGATCCGTCGGGTCGGGGAACGCGTCGGCGATCACCGCGAGCGAGTACCGCCCCAAGCCCGCCGACGACGAGACCTCGATGTAGTACGGCTGCCCGCCCCAGACCTCGATGCCGAGCACGGCACCCGGCAGGGGGTCCGCTCCGTCCCCGCCGGCGCCCGGAGCGATTTGCTGCGGGTCCCACACGGCGAGCGCGTTGTCGTCATCGATCTGCACGGTGCCGCCGGCGTCGCCGATGAGGATGTCGTTCGTGAAGGTGCCCACGAGCGTGCCTCGCGAGTCATAGATGCGCACCTCGGGCGTGATGTCCACAATCCGGGGCTCGCTCGATGGGATGCCGTCGAAGTACTGATCGTTCAGGCCCGAGGGCTCGACCAAGATCATCAGGCGGCTCGCAGGGCGGTTGGCCCAGAAGGCGAAGTCGTCGCTCGGGTCGGCCGGTGTGCCCGCCACGTCGACCTCGGCGCGACCCTCGTAGTCGCTGAGCATGTCGATCGGCGGGACGAACACGAACAGGTCCGAGTCCTCGTCGTTGCCGATGTCGCGGTTGATGCGCCCCTGCGCGTTCGCGAAGACCTTCTCGTTCGCCTGGCCCACGCCCGCGGGGATCGAGAAGAAGATCGGCATGTACTCCTCGGCCGCGACGGGCGTCGACCAGTTCAGCGGCGTCGCGCCGTCGAAGTCCGGCGTCACGCCGATCGGTCCGTCGGCGTGGTCGTCGAGCTCGGGGTCGTCCTGGATCACTAGCCCGGTCTCGATGTCGACCACGTGCCTCGCCCCGCCCCCGCGGAACGCGTCGACCACAAAGTAGTACGTCTCGCCTCCGATGAGGGTCAGGAACAGCCCGGCGTTCTGTGTGCCGGGAAGGTCCTCGTTGAACGCGATCAGCGTGCCGGTGTCGTCATACAAGGCGATCGCGGGATCCACGATCGGGTTCGTGCCGGCCGAGCTGATGTTGATCTCAGTGATGCCAGTGCGCTGCGCGACGAAGGAGTAAAGCTCCGTCTGCACGCTGTCCTGGCTCATGTTGACAATCATGCCGTCGGACGAGTCGATACCGATGACCTGCTCGAACGCGTTGAAGCGCGTCACCGGGTCGAGCGGGATGTCGTCCGCGTCGTTGTCGATGACAAGGTTGAAGTCGCCCGCGGCCGGCTCGCCCGCCTGCTGATTGTCGCCCCGAACACGGAAGTAGAACGTCGAATCCGACGAGCCCAGGAACGTCGTGAACGCGTTCGAGGACGTGCTGCCCTCACTCGCCGACACAATGATCGCGCCCTCGCTGTCAAACACCTCGAGGCGAGGGTCAAACAGGTCGGGGTCGTCGGTGACCGCGTGGGCCGTGAACAGACTGTCGAACCGCGTGTCCGTCGACGTCACAAGCCGGTAGACCACGTCATCGAGCGGGCGATCAATTGTGCCAGACGTGATCTGCTCGCCCGAGTCGCCCGTGTCCGCGGTGAGCGAGCTGGTCCGGGCGTCGATCCGCAGGGTGTACGAGCCCGCGGTGGTGTTCTCGCCGCGCACGCGGACGAAGAACGTGTCCCCCTCGGCGCCGACGAAGCCGGCCCAGCCATCGGTCGCGGGCGTGTCGTCGGTGATCGGCGTGGCGCCGGGCGGGGTCGCGTCGGAGCCCGAGGCGACCAGCGTGCCCGTGGCGTTGTAGACCTCGACGCGGGAGTCGAGGGTCGAGCCGCCCTCGTTGACCACGTCGGCGAGGGCGGTAACGAACTGCTCGGTCGTCGAACTATCACCGTCGCTGGGAATCGTGAACGAGAACAGGTCGTCGTCGGTCGAGGTCCCGATGATGCCGGCGATCGCGGCCTCGCCGCTGCCGTTGAACGTCCCGTCCAGACTGGTGGCGGTCGGGAAGTCGGAGAAGCTCGGGTGATCGCCCCCAAGAAGGATGCGGTTCTCGAGCCCGTCCAACTTGCAGAGCGCATCGCGATCGATCTCGCCAGCCTGCTCCGCGAGCGTCTCCGGCGAGAGGCGAGTCACGGTGCGGCGCAAACGCGAGCGTCCGGTGAGTGTGGGGTTGTCGGACATCCGCCGCCGACCACGATCGTTCGCCGTCATCGATACTCCCCTTCCGGGCTTGGGCCGCCCGTCGGTCTCGCGTCCCGCTCGCGTGCTGGTGGCTCCCACGTCGCGGACACATCCGTCGGGTCCGCGTGCGAGCCAGTGTCGGCCGACTAAACGCGGGCGGAATCGTCCGCCGCGTGGCCGGTTCGACGCGCCGTTGGCTCGGCTTCCAGGCCGATCGCCTCGGGCGGTTGTTCCCCACCGACGCAGGGTACCCGGGACGCCCGGGACGTGTCGAGTCGTGGGGGCTGGGCCGGAGCCACGCGTCGCCAACGCTCCGTCCGAAGAGGCTCTTGGGCCATCGGGCGAGACATGAGCGGGCGGCTGAGGCCACGCTGGGCGGCACCTTCGGCGGGGCATCCCGCCGCCGGTGGGGTCGCCACCGCGTTCGATCCGAGCGCAGCGGGGTCTCGGATCCATGCGCCCCAATTTCGGGGCCGTTTCAAGCTACCTTTCCCACCCGCCGCCGATCAAGCAAAAACACTGACCGGGGCTTCTGTCGTCGGGCCCACGCCAGATCATCGTCTCTCGCGCTCCAACAGCCTCAGTCCGACGACCACCGCAACGCCGCCTCAACGAGGATCGTCGTGGTGTCGTAGATCGGCGCGGGGGCGTTCTCCGGCGTGACCATCAGCGGCGCCTCGGAGCACCCGAGCACAACGCCCTCGCACCCACGCGAGCGGAGCCGCTCGATCATCCCCAGCACCTCTTGCTGAGAGCTGGCGGTCGCCCGACCGAAGACCAGCTCGCCGAAGATGATCTCATCGAGGCGGTCGACCTCGGCGTCCTCGGGCGCCAGCAGCCGCACGCCCCGCACGCCCAACGCGGTCTGGAACGCTGAACCGGTGGTGACCATCCTCGTGCCAATGATGCCAACGCAGGTCTGCTCGGAGGCCGCGATGGCGTCGGCGACGACCTCGGCGGTCTTCAGCCATGGAATCGGGCTGCCGCCTTCGGCGATGTGCACCCCGTGCAGCACCGCGTTGTCGGGGCACATCACCACCTCCGCGCCGGTCGCGGCCAGGTGCCGGGCGCTCTTTGCCAGCAGGTCGCCGACCGTCTCCCAGTCTTCTTCTTGCACCGCGCGCACGTACTTGCCCATGGGCTCGTTGTGGACGGTCACCCGCGGGTAGGCCTCGGGCGGCATCGAGCGAGACGCCACACGGAGCACCTCCCGGTAGCAGAGGGCGGCGCCCTCCGAGCTCACTGCCGCGATGCCGATGTGCCGTGCCACCATGGCCAAAGTCCCTCGTGGCGCCGATCGCGCGGAGCCCATGGTCGGCTCCAGCCCCTCCCACGTCAATGTTGGCGTCGCTCGACCTTCTGGCCCAGCCCTCGAGGCCCTCTCCACGCTCTAGAGTCGCTCCATGACCGGTCTAGACAACGATCCATTCACGCTGCTGGGGCTGCCCGCACGGCTCGATCTGGCCTCGGACGCGATTGAGCGGGCCTATCTCACCCGCGTGGCGTCCGCCCACCCCGATGTCCAATCCGAGGCCACGACCGGCGACGCCGCGACCCTGAATCGGGCACGCCACACGCTGCTCGACCCGGAGCGACGCGCCAACGCTCTCCTCGACGTCCTCGGAGGCCCCTCGCCAAGCGACCACAACGCCCTGCCGGACGGCTTCCTATTCGACATCATGGAGACCCGCGAGCAGGTCGAGGCCGACACCGCGAGCGACGCCGACGCAGCTCGGGCCAAGTGGGGGGCATGGGCCGAGAGCCAACGCGCGGCGTACCTCGCCGACCTGACCGAGCGTTTCGCGGCGCCCGAGCCCGATCGGAGCGCGATCCGCGCCCAGCTCAATGCTTGGCGATACATCGAGCGGCTCATCGAGCAACTCGATCCCGACTACGACCCCGCGCGAGCCGACTTTGATGGCCCCGCGTGCGACCGATAAGGGCGCACCAGCCCGCACGAGCCGCACGGGTCCGGCGTCCGCGTGCGGCCTGCGCAGCGCCCGCCCGGTCGCTCGCCGGTCGAGATCTGGAATAGAACCACGTGTCCAGAGCGTTCGCTCTTCGAGCCATTTGCTCGGGAGTGCGCCTCGATGACCAAGTCGAATCTGCTGGTGACGGTCGGTTTCTTCGCGCTGCTCGCTGGCGTGATCGCGTACAAGACGGTGAACGGCAGCGTCGCGCCCACGCCCGATGTCTTCGCCAGCCAAACGACATCGCCGGTCGGGCTCGATGACGCGATCGAGCAGAGCCGCGCCTCGGGTCGGCCCGTGCTCGCGGTCGCAACCGCCGACTGGTGCCCGCCGTGCCAGGCCCTCAAGCGCAACGCGCTGGCCGACGCCCGTGTGGAGAGCTACATCGGCGAGCGCACCATCCCCATCTATCTCGACGTGACGAACGCCGACTCGCCCGGCGCCGCCGACGCGAGCCGACTCCAGGTCAGCTCCATTCCCGCGATGTACATCCTCCGCGATGGCGAGGTCATCTCGCAACACCGCGGGAACCTCTCGGCCGACGAGATGCTGCGATGGCTCGAGGGCGCCATCTGATCGGGCGCCTACGCGAGCGGATGCAAGAAGAGCCCCGTCGCGAGCTTCGGATAGAAGAACGTCGATTTCTGGGGCATGAGCTCGCCCGCCAGGCTGACGTCCCGAACGCCCGCCATCGGCGTCGGCCTCACGATCACCGCGATCTGCGCGAACCCGGCTCCGCCGCCCGCCCCGGTCTCGGCGCCGGAGCCGATCTCGAGCACCTCCTCAACCGAGTGCGGGAACGCCCACTTCACCGGATCGCCGCCGTTGAGCTTCGGGCGGCACACGCGCTCCACGATCACCTCCTGGATGATCGAAACGTCCAGCG
>JBCAXI010000152.1:0-6686 GCA_038534175.1 Planctomycetota bacterium
TCTCGCTGGCGATGCAGCGGGAGAGCGTGGCGGTCTGGCCGGTGAGGAAGCCGACGTTACCGTTCTGGCGGGCGACGCAGCCCTCGAGGCTGGCGTCGTTGTCGAGCTGGAATCCGAAGTCGCCGTTCTCGACGGCGTGGCAGTTGACGAGGGTGACGGGGTCGGTGGAGAAGAAGCCTTCCTGGTTGTTGCTGCGAGAGACGCAGTTGACGGCGACGACGGAGCTGGCGTTGGTGATGATGCTGCCGAGGTTGAAGCCGTTGAGCGTGTTGTCGCGGGCGAGCGAGTCGGTGATGAGGCCGGACTCGATCCAGAAGCCGTGGGCGCCGTTGAGGTCGGATTGACAGCCGGAGATGTGGGCGGCGGTATCGACGCGGAAGCCGGTGGTGCCATTTGCGTTGGCTGTGCAGTTGGTGATCTTTGCGTCGCCCTCGATGAAGACGCCCTCGGCGCCGCAATCGGTGATGTGGAGATCCTCGAGAATGACGCGGGCGTTGGCGAAGAGGTAGTTGACGCCTCGTGAGCCGAACTCGCGGATCGTGCCGTTACGGATGGTGATCGCTCCGTTCGGCACGTTGCCGATTGACACGCCTGTGTCCGGGCCGCTGTCGTCGCCGATGAGCGAGAAGCCGTTGAGGTCGATGGTGACATCGGTGGCCTGGACGCTGATCGCGGAGGCGCCAGCGTTGACGTTGCCGGTGAGGTAGTAGGAGCCTGGCTCGTCGATGATGATGGTGATCCCGTTGCTCGAGATCGGCGTGCGGGGCTCGACCTCTTGGAGTGTCTTGTTGGTCGGCGCGGGCGCGCCGGCGGGGGGCGTGAGCGGGCCGGCGAGCGCGGCGGCGCTGATCAGCGCGAGCGCGGCGATGGCGGTGGCTTGGCGGTGCGGCATGCGAGTCTCCTCGTTGAAGTGTCCCGGGCCCGCGTATGGTAACCCGGAGGCCTCACTCATCCGAGGGAGAGTTGCGCAGCACGCGTGAAGCTGGGGAAGCGTCTCTGGTATTTGCAGACGCGGTCCGCGGCGTCAGTAGGCGATGTTCGCGAAGCTGTTGGGCTCGGAGAAGCCCGCACCGGGCGTGATCACAAGCCCGAATCGGGCGCCGGCGGTGTCATACGCGGTGGTGTTGCCCGCCGCGGTGTTGCGGATGAGCAGGGCGCCGCCGCCGGCGATCATGCCGGTGGGATTGTCGGTGGCGGTGTTGTGGTCGATGGTGCAGTCGGAGTTGCCTCGGATGCCCGCGAAGTCGGAGCCGGCGGATCCGTTGCCCTCGGCGCTGGAGTTGCTGATGCGGCAGTCGAAGCCGAGCGCGAATCCGTCCTCCCCGTTGGTGGTGGCGGTGCAGGCGTCGATGGACGAGCCTGCGCCGACGAGGAACCCATCGAGGGTGTTCGCTCGCGCGAGGCAGTCGCGGAAGACGCAGGCCTCTCCGGCGACGAGGCCGCCGCCGCCGTTGTCTCGCGCGACGCAGGCGGTCAGCGTGGCGCCCTTGCCGGTCACGTATCCGGAGAGCGTGTTGTCGGTGGCGGCGCAGTGAGCCGCAACCATGACCTCGCCGAGATTGAAGCCGTTGGCGTTGCGTCGGGCGGTGCAGGACGTGAGCGTTGCGGTGCTCAAGGCTCGGAAGCCGTCGCCGGTGTTGTTGAGAGCGTGGCAGCGGTTGAACGTGGTCTGGAAGAGGCTCGCGGTCTCGAAGCCATCGCCGTCGCACGCCCGCGCGGTGCAGTCCTTGAGGATCGCGGCGCCGAACACACGGAAGCCGATCCCGCACGCTCGCACATGCACGGTGTTGATCTGGACGGTGTTGTCGGAGCTGTTGGCGAGGACGCCCTCGTCGGTGAAGCCCACGACGGCCTCGTTCCTGACGATCACCGGGCGCGGCTCAAAGTTGGTTCGGATGTCGATGCCCGTGTCCGACGACGGGCTGTCCGGACCGCCGATGACGGCGAAGCCGTTGAGATCGAGCGTGACACCATCGGTCAGGATGCGGATGCCGTCGGCGTCGGACGTGATGTCATCGGTGAGGTCGTAGCTGCCCGGCTGATCGATGATGATCGTCGTGCTGGTGTTCGCGACCGGCGTGCGAGGCTCAACCTGTTGGAGCGTCTTGTTCGTGGGCGCGGGGGGGCCGGCGGGTGGCGTGAGGGGCCCGGCGATGGCGGCGGTCGCGATCGCGGTCGCGAGGAGGAAGGCCAGGCGATGCATGTGATCTCCAGATGTGCTGGTTCGCGGTGTTGCCGTGCGCGTCTCAGAACTCGAAGTTGGCCCAGGCGTTGGAGGAGGTGAATCCGGGTGTGGCGTTGATGATGGCGCCGTACTCGGCGCCGGCGGCGAATTCGTAGTTCGCGACGGAGTTGCCGGCTGCGGAGCACCGGACCGTGAGCGTGCCGGTGGTGGCGGAGATGCCGATGTCGTTGTCGGTGACATGGCACGAGTCGATGATGCAGTCGGAGACGGAGCGGATGCCGGCGGGGGTTGGGTTGGCGGCGGCGTCGGTGCCGTTGCCGTCGGCGGTGCAGTGGAAGATGCGCGTGTCGGACTGGAGTGTGAAGCCGTCGGTCCCGTTGACGGTGGCGCCGCAGTTGATGACGGCGGAGGCGGCGCCGATCTCGAAGCCGGCGGCGTTGTTGTCTCGGGCGCCGCAGTCGGAGATGCCGCAGCCGAGTCCGATGTCGAAGCCGATGTCGCCGTTCTGGTAGGCGCCGCAGTTGGAGATGCCGGATCCGGAGCCGATGTTGAATCCGTCGTCGCCGTTCTGCGCGGCGACGCAGTTGGTGATCGCGGTGTTGAAGCCGGTGACGAAGCCCCACTGGGTGTTGAAGCGGGAGGCGCAGTTGTCGATGACGACGTCGCGGGTGCCCTGGATGCCGGCGGAGCCGTTGGTGATGGCCAGGCATCCGGTGATGACGGAGTTGTTGTTGACGTAGATGCCTCGGTCGTTGTTGCCCTCGGCGATGGAGTCGGCAATGTGGATGGAGCCGGCATCGAGCATGAGAAGGCCGAGCTCGAAGCCGGAGTCGCCGTTGTTGCTGGCGATGCAGTCGCGGAGGGCTCCGGTTTCGACCTCGAAGCCGTTGTCGGTGTTGCTGCGAGCGACGCACTTCTCCATGAGGGCCTCGCCCTGGACGAAGAAGCCGTTGTCGTTGTTGTCGATGCAGGTGACGTTGGTGGCGGTGAGGTTCCCGGCGATGTTGACGCCGTTGACGCCGCAGTCGGAGATGTGGACGTCCTCGAGGACGGTGTTGAGGATGCTGAAGATGGCGGTGACGCCGTCGCCTGAGAATCGGTGGACGTGGCCGTTGCGGATCGTGATGGGGCGGTCGTCGGCGACGGGGGAGATGGAGATGCCGTGGTGGGTCGTGTTGCCGGAGAGGTTTCCGATGACGGTGAAGCCGTTGAGGTCGAGGGTGACGCCGGTGTCCTGGATGCTGATGCCGACGCCGGTGGAGGAGACATTCTCCGTGAGGTAGTAGAAGCCGGGACTGCTGATGACGATGGTGGTTCCGGTGTCCTCGAGGGGGACGCCGGGCTGGACCTGGTTGAGGGTTTTGTTGGTGGGCGCCGGGGCGCCGGGGGGCGGGGTGAGGGGGCCGGCGAGGGCGATCGTGGCGCTGGCGGCGAGGGCGGAGGCGGCGAGCGCTGCGGCGTGGCGGAGCATGGCGTTCCTCTCTGTTGACCGGCATTCCAAGGTACCGCATGGGGTGGGCACAGAGAACCCCCGCCGGAGCGTGGCGTGACAGGCGGGCCGGAACGTGGGTGCGGGATGTGAAGCTGGGCGGAGGCTGTGCGAGTTCTTTGGACTTAGTACTCGAAGTTGGCCCAGGGATTGGTGGAGGTGATGGCGCCGCTGGGGGTGACGATGGGGCCGAAGTTTGAGCCGGTCATGTCGTAGTTGGCGACGATGTTGTCGGTGGCGGTGTTTCGGACGACGAGCGAGTTGATTCCGGCGATGATGCCGAAGCGGTTGTTTGCGACGGTGCAGCTGTCGATGGTGCACTTGACGTCGGCGCGGATGCCCGCGAAGACGCCGCTGGTGGTGTTGTCGGCGGCGTGGCAGTTGGTGATGCGGCACTTGGCGCCGAGGAAGAAGCCGTCCTCACCATTCTGGTTGGCGACGCACTGGGTGACCTGGCCTCGGACGTTGACGACGAAGCCGCTGCGTCCGTTGAGGCGGGAGACGCAACGGGAGATCTCGGAGGGCTGGTTGACGATGAAGCCTTGGAGGATGTTGCTGTCGGCGACGCACTCTTGGATCGTGCCGTGGGCGATGATGTAGCCGTCGGCGTTGTTCTGCGCAAGGCAGCCGCTGATCGTGGTGAGGGCTGACGTGCGGAAGCCGGTTTGGTCGCAGAAGCGGGCGGTGCAGTTAGTGACGACGCCCGGGCCGGTGAGGTTGACGCCGTTGCGGCATTGCTGGAACTGGACGTCGTCGATGACGACGAGGGCGCTGGTCGTGGACTCGACGCCGTCGCCCAGGAAGCCGCGGATGGTGCCGTTGCGGATGGCGACGGCGTTGTCCTGGAAGGGGGCGCTCACTCGGACGCCCGCGCTCGAGCCGCCCTCGATGGCATAGCCGTTGAGGTCGAGCTCGACGGCGTCGGCTGTGATGATGACGGCCGGGGAGCCGGCGCTGGCGTTGATGTTCTGGGTGAGGTAGTACGAGCCGGGCTGCGAGATGGTGACGGTGTCCGGGCCGCCGATGGGGGTGCGGGGCTCGACCTCTTGGAGTGTTTTGTTGGTGGGGGCGGGGGCGCCGGCGGGGGGTGTCAGGGGGCCGGCGAGGGCGCCGGTGGTGACAGCGATCGCGCAGGCGGCGGCGAGGGGGCAACGCATGACATCTCTCCTGTGTGGTGGCGGGTTCCAAGGTACCGGATGGAACCGACGGAACGAAGGGCGGATCTCGGCGAAGGGCCCGGCGTTTGCCACTCTGCGGAAGCGGGTCTGGGGGAGGTGTGTTTGGCAGAGTTGGGCGTGGTGGGCGAAAGCCTTAGAACGCGAAGTTGGCCCAGGGACTGGTCTCGGTGGCGGGGTCTGTGGCGAGGGGGCCGGCCTTGGCGTTTGGCGCGTCGAGGTTGAGCGTGTTCATGCCGAGCGTGTTTCGGATGATGATGGTGTCCTCGGCGGCGTCGATGCCGACGGGGTTGCCCGTGGCGTTGTTCGAGTCGATCACGCAGCGTCGCCCCGCGCGGATGCCGGCGATCGGAAAGCCCGCGAGGCCGTTGCCGTTGGCGACGCATCCGACGATGCGGCTGTCGTCGCCGATGAGGAATCCCTCTCCGACGTTCTCGGTTGCGACGCAGTCGGTGACGAGGCTGTCGCTGGCGACCGTGATGCCGTTGCTGGTCTGGTTGCCGCGGGCGGTGCACGCGGTGATGACGCTTCCGAACCCGGCCCGGATGCCGCCGTTCTGGTTGCCGATGGCGGCGCAGGCGGTCACGACGCTGCCGGGTCCGAGTCCGATGCCGCCGCCACCGTTGTTCGCGGCGACGGAGTGGCTGATCGTGACGCCCGCGGTATTGGGGAAGACGGGCGACTCGGCGATGCCGACGCTCGCGTTCTCGAAGGCGCCGCACTGCTGCATGGTGACTTTGCCGGCGACGGCGAATCCGCGTCGCCCGTTGGCGCGGGCGACACACGCGGAGAGGGCGGCGTCGCGCACGCTGAAGCCGTCCCGCTCGTTGTCGCCCGCGACGCAGCCCTGGATGGTGGCGGGGCTGAACGTGCGGACGCCATCGAATCGGCTTTCGGCGGCCGAGCATCGTCGGAGCGTCGTCGGCGTGAAGAGGTAAAAGCCGTAGCGGCAGCGCGTGACGTGCACGTCTTCAACGGTGAGTTGGGGCTGATCGTCGGTGGTATCCGAGACGCCGTCGTGGGTGAAGCGGTCTACGAAGCCGTTGCGGATGACGACGTGGCCGGTGGTGTCTTGGGTGAGGAGGCAGATGCCGCGGTCGTTGGCGGCGCCCTCGCCGTCGCCGCGAACCGTGAAGCCGTTGAGGTCGAGCGTGACGTTGGTGGCGTGGATCTCGATGCCGCTGGTGGTGGTCTCGATGTTGGCGATGAGGTAGTAGCTGCCGGGCTGGTCGATGACGATGGGAGCGGGGCCCGTGATGGGTGTGCGGGGCTCGATGCGTTCGATGGTGGCGTTGGCCGGGCCGGGGGGGCCGAGAGCGGGCGTGAGGGGGCCAGCGAGCGAGGGTGCGCTCATGCCGAGCGCGATGACGGCGACTGATCGGATGCTCACGGTTTAACCCTCTGAGGTGTGAATTTGGTCGGCGCAAGGCGAGCGGCGCGGGCGCGTCGCGGTCAGTACGCGAGATTGGCCCAAGGGCTCGTGGCGGTGGCGGCGCTGGTCTCGACGGGGCCCGCGTTGGCGCCGGTCGTATCGAACGCCGAGGCGTTGCCGGTGGCGGCATTGCGGACGAGCAGCGTGCCGGCGCCGGCGATGATGCCCGTGGTGGTGTTGTTGGTCGCGGTGTTCTGCTCGATGTGGCACGCGCTGGCGCCGCGGATGCCGACGTTGTTGTTGTCCGCGAGGCAGTGGGTCAGGCGTACTTCAGTGGCGAGCGAGAAGCCGTCCTGGGAGCAGTCTTTGGCGGTCGAGTCGGTGACGTGGCTCCCTTGTCCGATTGAGAAGCCGGTGGTGCAAGAACGCGCGGTGCACGCGACGACGGTGCTGCCCACGCCGGCG
>JBCAXI010000153.1:0-6683 GCA_038534175.1 Planctomycetota bacterium
GGAGCAATCGGCCGAGACCCAGCGCCGCTGGGCCGAGCGCGTTCCCGCCGGCGCGCACGTCGACGCCCTCCTCGCCACCGACACGCCCAATGCCGACCTCCCCGACGAGATCCGAAACGACGCCTCGCTCACGCCCCTTCGACGCCTCGTCGCGATGGAGATGCTTGATGAGCGTCTCTGGGCGTTCGATGCTGAGGCCGATCGTGTGTTTGCGGCGTTGACCAAGGACGCGACCGACGGCGACGCCGTGCGCGCGGCGGCGGTGGACGCCGACCTTTCGCCGCGGGCCCGGGCGATGCTGCTTGAGCGGCTCGATGGCTGGGAGCCGGGCTGACCCTCTCGCTCAGTCCGAGGCGGGCCCCGCGTCGGCCTGCGCGCGTGGCGCGGCGCGTGCGTCTGGGTCGGCCGCGAGTCTGAGTCCGTCTCCGATGGCGGCCTCGAGCGCGTCCAAGAAGAACCGCACGTCGGCGTCATTGAGCGACCTCGTGAAGCCGGTGAGTTCGGCGCGGTCGTCTCGTGCGTCGAACAGGCGGAGGTACGCGATGACGTCGAGGAAATCGAGGGTGCCGTCCTCGTTCTGATCGAGGTAGGGCGCCAGGTCGGGGCCTTCGGTAGGGCGCAGCAGGAGCTCGATGTCGAGATCGCGACTCCCAACGTTGACGCTCTCGGTGTCATGGACGATCTCAAGCGAGATGGCCAACGAGTAGGTCCCCGCGGGCAGCGTGGTCGTGCCGGAGTTGTGGAACTCGCCGTTGCCGTCGATGGTGACGCTGATGTCCGACGAGATGAAGGGGAGCGTGACCTCGTGCGGGCGGTCGAGCTCGAGGGTGAAGGGATCGTTCTCGGTTGAGAGCGAGGCTCCGGCGTAGGTGAAGTCGTTGCCGCAGACCTGATCGAACTGGCTGCCGAGACCGAGGCGCAGGCGATACTCGCCCGAGCCGCGGTTTCGATCGGCGTCGACCATCCCGTCGGCGTCGACGTCCACCTCACCGGCTCTGGCATCCACGCTGAGCATGGTCGACGTCAAGAGGGTGGAGACGAAGCTGGACCCGCTGTCGGGGATACCGCTGGACCCTTCCGCGGCGGCGCGGAGCGTCAGACGCCCGTCCGACAGCACCACCGTGTCGGGCACCTCTGGCACGCTGCTCCTGGAGGCCCACGCCTCCGCGGCTGGACTCGGGGCAACGCGCGCGCCGGCGCCGATCGTGGGCGTGAGCCGCAGGGTCCACTCGAAGTCATTCTGGCTGGTGTCGAAGTCGAACCCGAAGGTGTAGGTGCCGGGCGCGATCTGGTCGAACGTGGGTCCGTTGAACACAAGCCCGCCGCGCTGGCCCTGGGTCTCGACGTCGTAGCTTCCATTGAGCGTCATGGCGATGGCCTGGTTCGTGAGGATGGACACGTTCGCGCGGAAGCCGGGCTGGTTGCAGCCGTTCGAGACCGAACCGTCGCCGCTCGCGGTGATCTCGAGCACGCCGCCCTCTTGGCGATCGACGAAGAAGCTGACACTGGCGAAGGCGCCGACGGGTCCCGATCCGGTCGAGCCGCCGTCGGACATGCTCTCGGCGCCGGAGAAGTTTCCGGAGGACTGATCGAGGATCGAGCCACCCGGGCCAAAGGTGGTGCCAAGCGCGGTGAAGTTGCCGGTCGCGAACTCGGCGGGCTCGGGGAGCAGTGGCGGGATGGTCGCGATCCAGGCCTCGGTGTCGCCCTCGGGGTTGAGGCCGTAGCCGACGATCGCGAGACCGTTCGCGGAGATAGCCGTCGCCTCGGTGAGGGTCCAGCCGTCGAGGTTCAGGGCGAACTCGTTGGAGAGCACGTTGGCAAGGTCACGGAATCCCAGGGTCTCGGTCCAGATGATCGCTCGTCGTCCTTCGGGCGCTTCGCCGTGGCCCACGATGACCGAGCCGTCGGCGTTCACGCCCTTCGCCGTGCTCTCGAAATCGCCGCCCGGCAGATCACCCAACGACACGAGCCCGTCCTCGGCGGTCCACCGAAACGCCACAAAGCCCTGGTCGCTTTCGCCGTAGCCCACGACCACCGAGCCGTCGGCGTTGGTGTCGAACGCGAGGCTCTCGAAGTCGCCGCCGTCGAAGTCACCAAGTCCCTCGAGACCGCCGAAGGTTGTGCCTCGGAACGCCTCAAAGGCGGGACCGGGCTGCGACTGGCTCTGGCCCACCACGCGCTGGCCGTCGGCGCTCACGCCGAACGCGGCGCTGTAGAACCCGCCGCTCGGGAGCGCCCCGAGCCCCTCGAGTCCACCGGCGCTTGTCCACCTGAACGCCTCGCGACCCTGGGAGGAACGGCTCCATCCCACGATCACATCGCCGTCCACGTTGATGTCCTGCGCGACGCTCTCGAACGCGCCACCCGCCAGATCGCCGAGCCCTTGCATGCCTGCGTCGCTCGTCCAGCGAAACGCCTCGAGACCATTGGCGCCCTCGCTCCACCCGACCACGACATCGCCTGAGCCATCGACGCCCGACGCGCGACTAAACGCGGCGCCGCCCGCGAGATCGCCGAGCCCATCGATCCCGGAAACGCTCGTCCATCGGAAGGCCTCGATGCCGGTCGACGAGCGGCTCAGTCCCACGACGACCGAGCCATCGGCGTTCACACCGAACGCGCGGCTCTCGCTCACGCCGCCGGGCAGATCGCCCAGTCCGGTGAACGTCGCCTGCGCGACCACGGTCGCGGAGATGAACGACAACGACAGCGCGGCCACGCCACAACGCCTCGCCTTGGGCCACAGTTGCATCGCGATGCCTCCTCTTTCGCGATCGGGGGCGGGCGTCACCAGGGCCCGCCGCACGATGATGTTCGCGAAGGGTACCCAAGCATGCCCTGCGGCGAATGCTCTAAGCTTGGGCAATGGCCTCGGAAGACGAGACGGCCGCGAACGCAGGCCCCGACGAGACCTCGTCGAGTTCATCCTCTCCGACCTCCTCGTCGCCAAGCGACCACCCAAACGACATTCCGGGCGAGAAGGCCCCCGAAATCGAGGGCTTTCGAGTCATCCGCAAGCTGGGCGCGGGCGGGTTCGGCGCGGTGTATCTCGCCGAACAACAAGAGCCCATTAAAAGACAAGTCGCGATCAAGTTGCTGCGGGACGACGACCCTTCCGGGCAGGTGCTCGCACGGTTCGAGGCCGAGCGGCAGGCGATGGCGCTGATGGACCACCCCAGCGTCGCGCGGGTGTTCGACGCGGGCGTCACGCGGGCGGGGCTCCCGTACTTCGTGATGGAGTACATCCGCGGCGCGCGCATCACCGAGCACTGCGAGGCGCGGCGCCTTCCCATCGAGGATCGGCTCGCGCTGATGTGCGACGTGTGCGACGCGGTGCAGCACGCGCACGCCAAGGGCGTCGTGCACCGAGACCTCAAGCCCGGCAACATCATGGTCGCGATCATCGACGACGCGCCGGTGGTCAAGGTGATCGACTTCGGCATCGCCAAGGCGATCGAGACCAAGCTCGCGCCCGCGGTCGACATGACGCGCGAGGGCCAGGTCATGGGCACGCCCATGTACATGGCGCCCGAGCAGGCCGGGGGCGACGTCTCGCTCATCGACACGCGCACGGACGTGTACGCCTTGGGCGCCGTGCTGTACGAGGTGCTGACCGGATCCCCGCCGTTCGACTCCGAGCGGATGCGACTCGCCGCGTTCTTGGAATGGATGCGGATCGTGCAGGAGGAAACGCCCCCGAAGCCGAGCACGCGGCTTGTTGAGCAGGCCCGCACGGCCTCGGGATCGACCCGCGGCTCGACCCGCACCACGCGCCTGGCGCGCACGCTCCGCCGCGATCTCGACTGGGTTGTGATGCGGTGCCTCGAGAAGCCCCGCGAGCGCCGGTACCAGTCCGCCGCCGAACTCGCGAGCGAGCTCCGACGCTACCTCCGCGGCGACCCCGTCGAGGCGGGCCCACCCACGGCGCGCTACCGCCTGTGGAAGCTCGCGAGCAAAAACAAGGCGACGACGATCGGCGTGCTGACAACCGCCGCGGCGTTGCTCGCGGGCGCCGCGGTCTCGGCGACGTTCGCCCTCCGGGAGAACACGCAGCGCGAGCGCGCCGAGGACGCGTTGCGCGTCGCGGTGGAGGAACGGGAGGTCGCGCAGGCCGTGTCGGACTTCCTCGTGGACGACCTCATCCGATCCGTCTCGCCAGGCGTCGATGGGCCGGACGTCCGCGTGCTCACGGTCGTGGAACGCGCGATCGGCGTCCTCGATGAACGCCTCGATGAGTCGCCGGAGATTCGCGCCCGGCTGCGGAGCATCCTGGGTCGTGTGCTGCTCGACCTCGGCGAGACATCCAGAGCCGAGGACCAGTTCCGCGAAGCGCTCGGAGCCCCCGGCGATCAATCACCCGCCGAGCGTGCCAGCCTCGAGATCGCGCTCGCCGAGGCGATGTGGCGCCAGTCGAAGACCGACGAGGCGTTGGCGATGATCGCCGACGCGCGGGCGCGGCTTGGTGAGGCCGGGCTCCAAGAGTCGGCGATCGGACTGAGCACCCTCAACGCGCGTGCGAACGCGCTCAAGCACGCCGGGCGCCTCGAAGAAGCGGAACCGATCTACGACGAGCTCATCGCCGGGCGCGAGCGGCTGCTGGGGCCGGACGCGTTCGAGACCCTCCAAGCCCGCTACAACCGCGCGCTGCTGCCGCTGCAACGGGGCATCGCGGCCCGGGCGGCGGGACATGAGGACGCCGGGCTCGAGCACGAGCGGCATGGGTTTGAGCTCATGGCCGCCGTCGCGAGCGACACGGAGCGTGCGCTCGGCGGGACACATCCGCAGACGTTCGCGGCTCGCAGCGAGGAAATTCTGCTGCTCCGACGCATCGGGCGGCTGGATGAGGCGATGGACGGGTACGCCGCCCTGCTGCCGAGCATGCGCCGCACACTCACGGACACGCACTGGCGCGTCATCGACACCATCGCGAACTACGGGCGCGTCACGGAGATGGTCGCTGATCGCAGCGAGGACGTGGCGACACAACGAATGCTGCTCGAGCGAACCGGGCGGTTGTATGAGGAGGCGGTCGCGGGATATCGAGTGTCCAGGGGCCCGATCCACTCGTACACCGTGACCGTCTCGGGCTGGCTGGCTCGCGTCTATGAGAAATTGGGACGCGCGGACGACGCGGCGACGGTGCTCGAACAGCTCTACGAAGCGCTCGGGGCCGAGCCTTCTCGCGCGGGCGACGCGCGCACCATCGCTCGGCGCCTCGTGGCGTTGTACGAGGGCGTCGGCGCGGACGACCTCGCCGCCTCCTGGCGAGATCGCGCGCGCCTGGCCGATTGAATCCGAACCCGCGCCCTTCAAATCGACCGGTGGGATGGACTCAGAACAGGCCCTCGGTCTCATCGTCTGGCGGGAGCTCGTCGTTCTGCAGATACGACGCCATGATGCGGAGTCCCTTGAGGGCGCGCGCCTGCCGCGGCTCGAGCGTGTCCTCGCCGAGTGACTCGTAGAACGCGACGCCCTCGGCGGTGTATCGGCGGGCCTCGGCGAAGTCGCTCCGCTGCGCGCACAGGGTCGCGACGAACGCGTACACCTTGCCGCGCATCGGGTCGTTGGGTGTGGCCGTCTCGATCGCTCGCCGCCCGGCCCGCTCGGCAGCCTCCAGATCCCCGAGCGCGAAGTGTGCGTAGCCGAGCGCCCGAAGCGTCAGGCTCCATAGCTCCTGACGCCGCTCGTCAAGGGGCTCGAGTTGGTCCGCCGCCTCGAACGCGCCCGACGCGATCTCGTACACCTCTCGCGCCCGCTCGACGCGACCGACCCAGTACAAGGGCGTGCCGAGCTGATGCCCGCACCGCCCGAGCGAGATCTGCCATTCCGCGTTCGATGGCTCGTCCTGGACCAACGAGAGATACGACGCGAGCGCCGACTCGTACCGCTCCACGGCCGCCTCGGCGTGGCGCGCGGATTCTTCGACCTCGCCGGCGCGTCGGGCCTCGTTGCGGAGATTTCGATAGGCGTCGGCCGCCTTCTCAGACGCCAGCGCTGCGGTGTGCCGGAAGCGCGCGTTCAACGGGTCGCGCTCGACAAGCCCTTGCGCGCGCTCGCGGAACGTCTCGTACAGCGCCGCCGCCTCATCGAATCGGGCATTCGCGTACATCGCGTCGCCCAGGTCGTCGTACTGGTCGCGCCACGCCTGGGCCGCTCGACGGCTCGCGGGGTCCAGCTCGAACAGACGCTGTGCCAGCGTCAGGGCCTCGCGGTACGAGGCCAGTCCGCTCTCGCGTTCGCCCGACTCGAGCAACGCGTGCCCGTGGCCGCGCAGGGCTCGCTGCAACGCGAGCATCACGCCGCCGTGATCGGGCTCGCGCGACGCGGCCCGCCGAAGCATGCGGATCGCCGGCTCGTAGTGCGATCGCGCCCTCGCCCAGTCGGCGCGGTCGAGCTCGGCCGACGCGGCCGACGACATCGCGCGTGCCAGCGTGACCACGCTCGCGATGTCTTGGAGCTCGTCTTGGGGCCCGTCGTGGGGCTCTTTGCCCAGGCCGCGTTGCAGCAGCTCGATGGCTTCGGCGTAGCGCTCGCGCGAGCGGTCGGTGTTGGCGATCGCCGTCTCGTAGTGGGCCGAGGCCAGCACGACGCGCGCGCGAGCGCCCGTCGGTGCCGTATCCCGCGGCAGCAGCGCTCGCGCGCGCTCCACCGCTCGCCTCGCGCCCTCCAGATCATTCGAC
>JBCAXI010000154.1:0-6645 GCA_038534175.1 Planctomycetota bacterium
CCTCGACGACGAGCATGTCGAGTATGTGCAGGCTCATCGTCGAGGGCTCGACGGTGAACAAGGTCGTCAGCGGGCGCGTGCAGAGCGAGCTCTCCGAGCCGCTCGAGCACTTGTTCAGCGAGGCCGAGTGGCTCGACAATTGCCCGCTGAGCGAGGACCCGGAGACCGCCGAGCACATCGAGCGGATCAAGCTGGACATCGAGGCGATCCGGACGCGGATGCGAGGCGTGACGAGTGGCCCGCAGACGCTGCTGGGTGTGGATCGAGCGCTCGCGAATCGCGAGCGTGACCCGGTTATCGATGGTCGCCGGATCTTGGTCGCCGACGACGAGCCGCGGATCAGGCACGTGCTGCGCGATGTGCTCCGCGGGCGGGGCGCCGAGGTGACGGTGTGCAGCGACGGCGGCGAGGCGATCGCGGAGATCGAGCGCGTCGCGCGCAACGAGGCCCCACGCTTCGATCTCGTGCTGAGCGACATCAAGATGCCCGATCGCAACGGGTACGAGGTCTTTGCGGCGTCACGCAAGATCATGGAAGAGGCACCGGTCATCCTCATGACGGGCTTCGGCTACGACCCGCACCACTCGATCGTGCGCGCCTCGCAAGAGGGGCTCGAGGCGGTGCTGTTCAAGCCGGTGCAGGTCGAGCAGCTGCTCGAGGCCGTGCGCAAGGCGTTGGGTTCGCGCGAGACGTCGCCGTCGTAGCGCCGCTCGCCGCGGACGCCGGATCAGCACCTCGTCAACGCCTGATCGCGGCCACGACGCGCGGGTGGCCCTCAAGATCCTCGATCACTGTCACTGAGTCGATGTCGTCCCGCTCGCGAACGAGATCGGCTGTGGCGTGCGCGCGGCTGGCTGCGGTCTCGATCAGCGCGGCGCCTCCAACGCGAAGTCTGGGCACAGCACAGTCGATCAGGGGGCGCACGAGCTCGAGCCCGTCGGGCCCGCCTCGGAGTGCGGACGTCGGCTCGTGGTCGCGGACGTTCGGTGCCACCGCGGCCCATTCGGTGTCGGGGATGTACGGCGGGTTGGAGAGAACGAGGTCGAACGGGCCGTCGTCGCCGAGCGGCTCGCAGAGGTGGCCCTCGCGGAAATCGATCCGATTGTCAAGCCCGAGCGATTCGGCGTTGGCTCTCGCGACGTCGAGGGCGTCGCCCGAGAGGTCGGTCGCGATGACGCGCGCTCTTTCGAGGTTCTTAGCGATGGCGAGCGCGATCGCTCCGGAACCCGTGCCAATGTCGGCAACCAGCGGCTCGACGGCGAAACCCGGATGACGCGCCAGATGCTGAAGCACGTGCTCGACCAGCGTCTCGGTCGCATCCCGAGGGATGAGGACGCGCGGATCGACCCTCAGTTGGAGTCCGAAGAACCACGCCTCGCCGGTCAGGTACTGCACGGGCTCATGCGCGAGCGCGCGTTTGACGAGAGCACGAAGCGTGGCCAGCTCGCTCGCGGCGGCGGGGCGGTCGGGTTCGAGGTAGAGGCGCATCCGCTCGCAGCCGAGCACGTGGCAGACCAGGATCTCGGCGCACAACTGCGGCTCGTCGAGTTCAGCGGCTTTGAACCGCTCACCGATCCACGAAAGCAGCCTGCGCGTGGTCCATGTTTCGGTCGGCGCTTGGGTCATTGGTTGGAGTAGACCAACTCGCCGTCGATCACGGTGCGGAGGATCTTGGTCTGAAGGACGTCCGTTGGCTCGATCGTCATGATATCGCGGTCGAGCATGACGAAATCGGCCCGCTTACCAGGCGTGATCGAGCCCACGAGGTCCTCCATGAACCCCGCATGCGAGGCGTCGAGCGTCATCGATCGCAAGGCCTCGGCGCGCGTCATGCGTTCCTCGGCGCGCCAACCGCCGACGGGGGCGCCGGTCTCGTCCTGGCGGGTGATCGCGGCGTAAAAGCCCCGCAGCGGCTCGTGCGGCTCGACGGGGAAGTCCGAGCCGTAGGGGATGGACGATCCGGTGCGGAGCAGGCTCGCCCAGGCGTACGCGCCCGCGGCTCGCTCGTCTCCCAATCGTTCCTCGACCCAGCGCATATCGCTGGTGCAGTGGCGCGCTTGCATCGCGGGGATCACGCCCAACGCTGCGAAGCGCGGGATGTCATCGGGGTGCAAGAGTTGGGCGTGCTCGACGCGGAAGCGCGCGTCATCGAGACCGACGCCCGCCGACTCGGCGGCCCGCTTGTAGGCGTCGAGCACCTCGCGGTTGGCGCGATCGCCGATGGCGTGCGCGCAGACCTGATAGCCCTCCTCGAGCGCGTGCTGGCTGACGGCCTCGATGAGGCCCACCTCGGAGACGGCGAGGCCGGTGTAGGCGTTGCCGTCGGCGTCGGTGGGGCGGTCTGCATAGGGCTCGAGGAGCCAGGCGCCGCGGGAGCCCATAGCGCCGTCCATGTATAGCTTGCAGGCGCGCACCTGCACGCGTTCGCCGACGTGCGTGCCGTGCTGGTCGAAGTGCTTGACCGCGTACGGCGCACTGATCACGGCGTAGACGCGGAGCTTGAGCGTTCCGGTGTCGGCGAGTTCTCGGTACCGATTCGCAACGGCCGGAGAAATGCCCATGTCGTGCACACCCGTGAGGCCCGCGGCGAGGCACATGTCCTGCGCGGCGAGCGTGACCGTCTCGGTATCGGCGAAAGCCGAGGCGGGGATCGCGCGGCGGACGAGCGTCTCGGCGTTGTCGACGAAGACGCCGGTCGGCTCGCCCGTGTCGCTCTGGAGCATCTCGCCGCCGGCGGGCACCATTGAACTCGAGTTCACACCGGCCGCGCGCATGGCGGCGGCGTTAGCGAGACCCGCGTGTCCGTCCACGCGATCGAGCCAGACGGGGTGGTTCGGCACGGCGTCGGACAGATCGTCGTGACGCGGGAGCTTCTTGCTCGACCAAGACTCGTGGTCCCAGCCACGCCCGATGACCCACTCGCCCTCGGGCGTCTCGGCGGCACGCGCCTGCACGCGCTCGATGACCTGCTCGTAGCTGGTCGTGCCCGCGAGATCAACGACGCCGGCCTTGAGGCTGCCGAGGCCGGCGAGGTGGGCGTGGGCGTCGATCATGCCGGGGATGATGGTGGCGCCGTCGACGCGATCGACGCGTGTGCCCTTGCCGACGAGCTTGAGAATGTCAGCGTTGGCGCCGACAGCCGCGATGGCGCCGTTCTCGATGGCCATGGCCTGAGCGCGCGGGCGTTGGGGGTCAACGGTGTAGATGTTGGCATCGAGGATGGCCAAGTCGGGCTGGGCGAGAGCCGACGATGTGAAGGCGGCGATGATCGCGGCGAATCGATGGATCATGTCCACAGGGTACGACGAGGCGGGATTGGGTGCCGTGGTCTGACGAGCGCAGCGAGGAAGGCCACGTTGCGCCGTGGACCGAGGCCTTCGCGGCGCTCAGACCACGGCGCTCGGTGTCTACTTGCCCTCATACCAGTTGGTTGCGATGGCCGAGTCGACGATGAGAGGGACGTCGAGCTGCATCGCCGACTGCATCCGTTCGACGATGAGGTCGCGGGCCCTGTTAGCCGTTTCCTTCGGCGCCTCGAAGACGAGCTCGTCGTGGATCTGGATGAGCATGAGGACATCGTCGATCTCGGGCTGGGCGCCGCTGCGTAGGTCGCTAGCCCAAGGACTGAGGCGTTTGTAGAGATCGACCATCGCGATCTTGATGAGGTCTGCGGCGGAGCCCTGGACGACGGAGTTGATCGCCACGCGCTCGGCAAGGCCGCGCCTGGCGGGCTGGTTGGAGTCGATGTCGGGGATGGGTCGGCGACGCTTCATCATCGTCTCGACGTAGCCGTGGGTGCGCGCGTACTCGACGCACTCGGCGAGGAAGGTCGTGATGCCGGCGAAGCGTTTCTTGTAGTTATCGATGATGTCGGTCGCCTCGGTGTTCGAGACGCCCAGACGACGAGCGAGCCCGAAGGGCGTGATGCCGTAGACGATGCCGAAGTTGACCATCTTGGCGCCGCTGCGTTGGTCGCGGTTGACGTCGTCGAGCGCGCAGCCGTGGATCTCGGCGGCGACGGCGGCGTGGATGTCGTCGCCGCGCTGGAACGCCTCGATGAGTGCGGGATCGCGTGAGAGGTGCGCGAGCAAGCGCAGCTCGATCTGCGAGTAGTCGGCCGTGATCAGCGTACGCCCTTCGGGTGCGATGAACGCTCGCCGAATCTCGCGCCCGATCTCGGTGCGGATCGGGATGTTCTGTAGGTTGGGATCGCTCGACGAAAGGCGCCCTGTCGCGGCGACGGTCTGGTTGAAGCTCGCGTGGATGCGTTTCGTGTCGGGGTCGATCGCTTCTTTGAGCGCAACGAGATATGTGCCGACGAGCTTGGTGAGCTGGCGGTACTCGAGGATGAGCGTGGGGATGGAGCTTTCAATACCCGCGTCGTCGGCGAGCTTGGTGAGCGTCTCGGCGTCGGTGGAGTAGCCGGTCTTGGTTTTTTTGAGCGGCTTGATACCAAGGCCGGGATCGGCGGCGTCGGGTGCGTTGAAGAGGGCGCCGCTGAGCTGCTTGGGGCTGTCGGGATCGATCTCGCGCCCGATCGTTTCCATCAGGCTGTCGGCGATCTCGGCCTTGAGCTCGTCGATGCGTCCTGCGAGGCGCTCGCGTTGGCGGTCGAGCTCGTCGGGATCGACGAGCACGCCGTTCCACTCGAGCTCGGCGAGCACCTTGATGAGCGGCATCTCGAGGTCGTTGAGCAGCGCGGTCAGGCCCATGCGCTCGATCTCGGGCGCCATGCGTTGGCACAGCTGGAGCGAGACGTCCGCGTCCTCGGCGGCGTAGGGCGTGGCCCGGTCGAGCGGGACGGTGTCAAACGTGCGCTGGTTCTTGCCCTTGCCGATGAGGTCGCCGATGGGGATGTTGGATCGGTTGAGGAGCGCGAGGGAGAGAGCGTCCATCGAGTGGCTGGAGCGTGAGGCGTCGATGAGGTAGCTGGCGACCATGCCGTCGAGCGCGCCGGGAGTTGCGACGCCCTTCACGTCGACGCCGGCGTTGCGGAGGACGAGCAGGTCGTACTTGAGGTTGTGCCCGAGCTTGGGTTTCTTGGGGTCCTCGAGGATCGGCTTGAGGGCTTCAAGGACGGTGGCCTCGTCGAGGTGATGGTCTTGCTCGGGTGAGCGTGTGGGTACGTACCAGGCTTCTTCGGGCGTGACGGCGAAGCTGAGGCCGCAGAGCTTGGCTTGCATGGGTTGGAGCGACGTGGTCTCGGTGTCGAAGGCGATCGCGTCCGCGGCCTTGAGTTTCTTGACGAGTGCTTGCAGGTCTTTCTTCGTGCGCACGCAGTGATAGTCGCCCGAGACCTCGGGCTCCGAGTCATCGGTCTGGTCAAAGAGCCCACCGCCGAAGTCGTCGCGGGCGCGTTTGGCGGGCGCTTTCGTCGCGGGCTCGTCGGCCACGCCCAGCATCGCCTTGACATCGTCCTGGTAGCGGTTGAAACCGAGCTCTTGGAGGATGGGTAGGAGCTTGATGAGCTTGAGCGATTCGGTCTTGGCGTTGTCGAGCGTGAAATCGGTGTCGACGTCGCGTTTGAGCGTGACGAGTTCCTTGGAGAGCGGGATCTGATCGGCGGCGGCGCGGAGTTTCTCGCCGCGTTTGCCCTTGATGGTGTCGGCGGCAGCCATGAGGGCCTCGAGGGAGCCGTGCTCGGCGATGAGCTTGGCGGCGGTCTTGGTGCCGACGCCCTCGACGCCGGGGACGTTGTCGACGGTGTCGCCCATGAGGGTGAGCATGTCGACGACCTGCTCGGGCGTGATGCCGGTCTCTTCTTGGAGCGTGGCGGCGGTGGTGAGCTGATCGGTGTGGACGTCGTACATCACCACGCGTCCATGGTCATCGCCGGCGGGGCTGAGAAGCTGCTTGAGGTCCTTGTCCTTGCTGATGATGACCACGCGCAGGTCTTCGCCCGCGTTGACGTGATCATCGGCGATGGACGCGATCACGTCGTCGGCCTCGTACTCCTCGACGCCGACGGTGGGGACGCCGATCTCGTGGAGCAAGGCGATGCACCGCTCGATCTGCGGCGGCAGATCGTCGGGGATGTCGGAACGGTTGGCCTTGTACTCGGGGTAGAGCTGGCTGCGGAAGGTGCCGCGATCGCCCGAGACGTCGAGCGCGACGGCGAGATAGTCGGGCGGGCCGCCGAGGGACTGCTGGCCCGGCTGCTCGCCGCGCAGGAGTTTGAGAAGCATGCCGACGAAGCCGAAGGTGGCGCTGGTGGGTTCCTTGGTGACCGGGCTGGTCATGGGCGTGCGGATGGCGTGGTAGGCGCGGAAGAACTGGGCGTAGCCGTCGATGAGGTAGAGGGTCTTCACATCGGGAGATTATGCCGACGCGATTATGGGTGCCGTGGTCTGGAGCCCGAAGGGCGGAAGGCCACGTGTTGCCTGGTTGTTCGCAGATGCGTGGCCTTCGCTTCGCTCAGACCACGGCACCCGATCAGTGGCTTGCGTTCGCGTGCAGCGCTGCGATGCGTTCCGAGTACGCCGGGGAGGGCTCGACGTCTCGGCGGCCCATGACCGTGCGCACGACCTGTTGGAATCGGTCGAGGCGGTAGGGCTTGTCGCCGGCGTCGGTGCGCCAGGTGAATGCGGGGACGGCCCCGGCTCGGTGGCGCCCAGCTTCGTGCTCCCGCTCGCGGTGTTCGTCGCG
>JBCAXI010000155.1:0-6637 GCA_038534175.1 Planctomycetota bacterium
CCATGACGGCCCCTGAACGTCGCGAGCCTGGACAATGGCGAGCCTAGCGTCTGGCTATGGGAAGACGAGACAGGCCGCGTCTCGACGCCACGCTCCGCGTGCTCGACGCCAGCGCCAACCGGGCTGGCGAGGCAATGCGCGTGCTCGAGGACCTCGCCCGGTTCGCGACGGATGACGCGAGCGTCGCCGAGCGGCTCAAGGCCCTCCGGCACGAGCTTCGCGAGGCGTGCGACGCGCTGATGCCTGACCCAATCGCTCGCCTCGACGCCCGCGACGTTGAGGGCGATGTCGGACGCTTGACCCGCGGCTCGGGCGAGTACGAGCGCCGGCACCTCCACGACGTCGCGATGGCCGCCACGCAACGGCTCGCCGAATCGCTCCGGACACTCGAGGAGGTCGCCAAGACGATCGACCCCCATACCGCCGAGCGGTTCGAGCGCATGCGGTACCAGGCGTACACGATTCAGCCCGATCTGATCGGCGGCCTGCGCCACGAGAGCCCCCAATGGCGCCTGTGCGTGCTCATCACCGAATCGCTCTGCCGAAAGCCGTGGCAAGACGTCGCCCTGGCCGCCATGGACGGCGGGGCCGACTGTCTCCAGCTGCGGGAGAAGAACCTCGACGATCGCGCGCTGCTGCAGCGCGCAGCCTGGTTGACGTCGGAAGCGAGCCGACGGGGCGTCGACGTGGTCGTGAACGATCGCGTGGACATCGCGCTGCTCTCGGACGCGGACGCCGCGCACCTGGGCCCGACAGATCTGGACGTCGCGAGCGCCCGCCGCGTCGCCCAAGGACGGCTGCTGGTCGGCGTTTCTACGTCGAGCCTGGAGGCGGCCCACGCGGCGGTCGCCGCCGGTGCCGACACGATCGGCGTGGGCGCGATGTACGCCTCGACCACAAAGAGGAAGCCTTCGATCGCGGGGCCGGCGTTGCTGCGGGCGGTGCTCGATGATCCGGTGCTCGCGGGCGTGCCGCACCTCGCGATCGGGGGGATCACGCCCGAGCGCGCGGCCGAGCTCGCGGCGATCGGTTGCCGCGGCGTCGCGGTCTCCTCGTGCGTCTGTGACGCCAAGGACCCGGCCGGTGCGTGCCGAGCGCTGCTCGACGCGCTCGGGCCCGTAGACTCCCCGCATGCCGATTGAGTTCCGACGCGCCACGCTCGACAACGGACTTGAAATCATCGCGGAGGTGGACGCCGAGGCGCACTCCGCAGCCGCGGGTTTTTTCGTGAAGACCGGTGCCCGTGATGAGTCTCCCGACCTCATGGGCGTGAGCCACTTCCTCGAGCACATGATGTTCAAGGGCTCGGACGAGCTCAGCGCTGAACAGATCAACCGGGGATTCGACGAGCTCGGGGCCCGGAACAACGCGTACACGAGCCACGAGGTGACATGCTTCTACGCGCAGGTGCTGCCCGAGCGGCTGGACGCGGCCGTGGATCTGCTGGGCACGATGATGCGACCGGCGTTGCGCCAGGATGAGTTCGACACCGAAAAGGGCGTGATCCTCGAAGAGATCGCGATGTATAAGGACGAGCCGTTCTGGGTGCTCTACGAGGCGGTCCAGGCGGCGTACTACGCCGACCACCCCCTCGCCCACCGTGTGCTCGGCACCAACGAGACCGTTACGGCGCTCCAGCGCGACCAGATGCGCGGCTACTTCGACCAGCGATACTCGGCGGACAACACCACGCTCGCCCTCGCCGGGCGTCTCGACTTCGACGCGATGGTCGAACGAGCCAACGCGCGTTGCGGCGGCTGGCAGACCACGGGGGTGACCCGGGACCACGGCAAGCCGGCGCCGAGCGGAGTCGATGTCTCGCTGACCGATGATGCTGTGAGCCGCGGGTACTTGCTCGCGCTCTCGCCCGCGCCCGCCGCCCAAGACGAGCGCCGCTACGCCGCCAGCCTGCTGATGCAACTCCTCGGCGCCCGCGACAACAGCCGATTGCACTGGTCGCTCATCGAGCCGGGGCTTGCTGAGGACGCCCAATCGAGCTACGACGCCCACGATGGCGACGGGCTGTTCATGGTCTACGCGTCGGGTGATCCGGAGCGCCTCGACGAGATCGCCAACGTCGCCGATCGGGAGGTCGCCCAGCTCGCCGACACCGCGAAGGCCGATGACCTCGAGCGCCTGCGGGCCAAGACCGTGACCGCCGCCACCGTTGGTGGCGAGCGACCGGGCGATCGCATGCAGCGTCTCGGTCGCCTCTGGACGTCACAGGGCCAGTACCGCACGCTCGAAGAAGACCTCGCCCGCATCTCGGCGGTCACGCTCGACGACATCCGCTCGGTCGCGTCGGACTTTCTGAGCCAGCCTCGAACGCGAGGCGTGCTCACGCCCGCCGACGGGTGAACCTCACTACGCGGCGGCCTTTGCGGGCACGTGCACGTGGACGCAGTTCCCCCCCGCAGACTGCGCGCTCGCCATGGCGCGGGCCGCGGAGGTGACCAGCTCTCCAGGCGAGCCCAGCATGTCGGGCTCCTCGGCGCCGACGCTGACCACGCCCACGCTCACCCGGATGGGGCGCACGTCCTGGTCGGTGAACCAGGCGTCGGCGACCCGCTCGAGATCGGCGCGGAAGAGGTCGGCCGACCGCATCGAGCCCTCTCGTTCCACGGCCGCTGCGATGACCGCGAATCGCCCCTTGCCCAGGTCGGCGACCAACGCGCCGTACGGCTCAAAGTGCTTGCGGAGCAGCGTGCAGCAGCCGAGTTGGATGCGCTCGACGCCGGGCGCGCCCACCTCGAAGCCGACGCCCTCGAAGTCGTCGATCGACATCAGCAGGAGCGTGATCCGTGACTCCTCGGCCACCGCCTGCTCGCAGGTCTTGCCGATCGCCACCTCGAACCCGCGGGCGTTTAGCGTTTGTCGGCGGGGCGAGCAGTACCGCTCATCGAGCAGCAGCGAAGCGGGGCCCTGGAATTCGATGTCCGGGCTCGTGTCGCCCTCGCGGTGCAAATCCATCATCTGCTGGGCGGCCTGCACCAGGATCGCGTCGGCGTCCACCTCTTCGCCCGGGTCGAGCTGGAAGAGCTTGCCCAGCTCCTTCACCTCGCCCGCGACCGCTTTGACCAGCTCGTCCACCTCGGGCTCGCGCATGCCGAACCAGTCCGCGGCCTTCTTATACAGGTAGCGCAACGGACGCGCGTCGCCCGGGCGACACAGCACGTCGTGCACCAGCGTCGCGAGCGCGACGCACTTGGTGGTCTTATTGAATTCTTGCGGCGCCGCCGTCGCACGCTCGTGGTAGCGGATCGGCATCACCAGCGCCGCGGGCAACCGCCAGCGCTCGGCCAGCATGGCGCCAACCTCAGCATGCGTCATCTCGAACTGCTCGATCTCTCGTCGCGCCAGCGTGCGGTGATCGTCCGCCGACTCGGCGACCACGCGGGCGTACTCGCCCTCCAGCCCGATCTGCATCGCGACCATGCCCACGTCTTGCATCAGCGCCGCGAGGAAGATCTCGTCGCGCGTCTCGAGCTTGGCAACATCGGCGAACCGCGCGGCGGCCGCCGCGGCGTACAGGCCCCGTCGCCAGTATGCCTCGAAGTCGAAGCCATCCACCGAGGTGTCGTCCAGGCTCGCGACCAGCGAGAAGCCGAGCGTGAGCGACTTCACGGGCCCCAGCCCGAGCATGCTGATCGCCTTGCGGATCGACCCCACGCGTGTGCGAAGGGCGTAGTAGGACGAATTCACAGTGCGGAGCACCTTCGCCGCGAGGGCCTGGTCCTGCTGGATGGTCTGCGCCAGCTCGTCGAGCGACACGTCCTCATCGGAAGCCAGCTCGAGCACCCGAGCCGCGACCGCGGGCAGCGACGGCAGCGTGGGGCATCCCAGAATGCGTTCGATGATCTCGGCGTTCATGCCTTCGTCCCATCCAAGTCTGTCTAGTCGGCTCGCGGCGGGCTCACCCACCTAGTGATCGTCCTGGGTATCTGTCGTCCCGCTGGCGCGTCGAGATGAGTCGGGCCACCCATTGCGGGGGCTTTCGCGTTGAGGGGCATGAATCTCTAGCGTCTGCGCACCACGGGCCCGAAAACGAGCCTCGCCACGGGCAAATCGGCGTCCAGCTTCCGGGCCAAAAATGCCGCGCAGAAGCGGTTGGCTCGCGACAGCGTCGACGCCTCACGGGCCGCCGCAGGCCCCTCGACCAGCGCCTCAACGGTTTCGGCACGGATCGGCCAGCTCTCGGACGTTGGCGGTTGGCGGGCCCGATCGCTCCCGACCAGCTCGCCCCGCTCCGGATCGAATCTCCATACACGAGCGTCCGGCTCGGGCGGCTCGTCCAGCCGGGGCGTCAGGCCGATCTCCGCCAGCAGCGTGCGGTGGAACACCAGCATCGCGTCGTCCCGCATCTCACCGAGCTCGGCATGCGCCTCCAGCAATTCCAGCAGCGCGTCGTACAGCAGCTCGTGCCGATCGCCCACCGAGACCGCGTGGGCCACCAGGTCGCACGCGTACAGACCCGCGTGCATCACCGGCAGCCGGCGCCGAAGAGAGGCGTACGGCTCCAGCAAATCCCAGCTTGTGAGCGTCGCGAGCGCACCCTCTCGCTTGGGTATGAGCTCGATGCCGCCGCGCGTCATCGCCTCCAGGCCGCCCGAAAACGCGGACTTGGGACGCCTCGATCCCTTGGCGATGGCGCGAACCAGCCCGTAGTCCCGAGCAAACAGCAGCACGGTCTGGCTGGTCTCGGACCAGTCCCACTGTCGCAGACACACGGCTTCGTCGGACACGCCGGCCATGGGAGAAGACTATCTTGCCAGCATGCGCTTCCACCTGATCGATCGCGTCATCGAGCGAGCCCCGACCCGCATCGTCGCGATCAAGCAGGTCACGATGGCCGAGGAATACCTCGCCGATCACTTCCCATCGTTTCCCGTGCTGCCGGGCGTGCTCATGCTCGAGGCGCTGGTGCAGGCGGCCCGCGAGCTCGTTGAGACGCCCCCGGGGCAACCACCAATGGTGCTGGGACGGGTTCGAGCCCTGAAGTACGGCGCCCTCGTGCAGCCGGGCGACTGCCTGCGAATCGAGGTCGATCGGATTGGGGACGACGCGTCGTTCAAAGGCAAGGCCCTCCGACTCCGTGACCGCGACGGCGGCCCGGGCCAGGACGGGGCTCCCCCACCCCACCCGCCACCCCCACCCACGGCGGCGGCGGGTCGTTTCGAGCTCCGCCCCGTGCGCCTCGCGCTCGATGGCGTCGGGTCGGCCGGATAGGATGGCCGCTGGCATGCCAATCGGCGTGTCGGCCATCGCATCCGCCGGAACCCTCGGGCGACCCCGGACAACGAGACAAGGAACGCACTGCATGACGCACGACGAGGTGTTCGAGAAGGTTCGCGAGGTTCTGGTCGATGCGCTCGCGGTGGACGATGACGAGGTCCTGCCTGGGGCGACCCTGACGGGCGACCTTGGCGCCGAGTCGATCGACTTCCTGGACATCGTGTTCAAGCTCGAACAGGCGTTTGGGATCAAGATCGCTCAGGGCGAGCTCTTTCCCGACAACGTGAGCCAGGACCCCGAGTTCGTGCAGAATGGCGTGGTGACCCCCAAGGGCATGGAAGCGCTCAAAGAGCGGCTCCCCCACGCCGACTTCACCAAGCTCGAGGCCGACCCCAAGATCACCAATGTCGGAGAGATCTTCACCGTCGACGCGCTGGTGAAGTTCTGCGAGCGCAAGCTTTCCGCCGCTGCCTGACGCTCGCCGCTCGCTTCAACCAACGGCCCGGAACCCCTTCCATGCGCTGGCTGTGGATCGATCGCATCGTCTCGCTCGAACCGGGCCAACGCCTGGTCGCGATCAAGAACGTGTCGATGGCCGAGGATCATCTCCACGACCATTTCGCCGCCGACGAGGCGAGCGGGCGCCCCGCTTCGCCGATCATGCCGGCGTCGCTGATCGTCGAGGGCATGGCCCAGACCGCGGGCATCCTCGTGGGGCACACAGGCGCGTTCCGCGAGAAAGTCATCCTCGCCAAGGTCTCCAACGCCACGCTGGAGGCCGACGCCACGCCCGGCACGACGCTGCGATACGAGGCGGAACTGAAGTCCTTTGACACGGTCGGCGCCTCATGCCAGGGCGTGGTGTCGCTGATCGACCCGGTCGCGCCCGGAGAGGCCACCGCGATCGGGCAGATTGATCTGGTGTTTAGCCATCTTGACCAGAACCGCGCGGGGCTCGCCTTCCCGGATCACAACTTCGTATTCGGGCCGTCGTTCAAGATGATTCTTGAACAGAGCGGCATTGATCTGCCCGCCGAGTAGCGACGCCGATCGGCTCAGAAGATCGACGGGTTCTCGCCCCACAAGACAACCCAGTAGTCCGGGAGGAACGCGTAGCGGATGGTCATCGACAGGTAGAGCCAGCCGAGCGCGGCTGGGATGAAGTTCATGACCACCGCCGCGATCGCGAGGGCCAGCCCCGTCGCCGGGCGTCGTTCACCCACAAACTCGGCGATCGCCACGACCGTGGCGACGCTCAAGACCTTGATCGTGAGCAGGCCCCAGAAGCCCCAAACCGCGACGATCTCGGCGGCGATCCAGTTCGCTTCCATGCCGCCGCTGCGAATGAGCGCCCAGGTGAGCAGCACATCGAGCACGCCGAAGAGGGCGTACCACTGATACAGCC
>JBCAXI010000156.1:0-6562 GCA_038534175.1 Planctomycetota bacterium
CACCTGAGGCCCCCTCCGTCATGCTTGGCCCACGTGCGCTTTGACACAGCCACACTTTGACGCTGGCGCGTCTGCGGCGTACCCTTTGCCCCATTTCGCTCGCACGAGTTCGGGATTTATTCGGAATCCTGCGAGTCGAGGAGCCGGATCCCTCGTTGGCCAAAAAGCAATCGAAGAAGAAGCCCGCGACCAAGAAGACGACCAAGAAGGCGTCAGCATCCGCTGCGCCTTCCAAGAAGAAGCCGTCCTCGAAGAAGACCGCGACCACGAAGGCGCCGGCTAAGAAAGCCCCAACAAAGAAGGTCACAAAGAAGGCCGCCGCGAGCAAGCCGACCTCCAAGAAGGCCCCCGCGCCGAAGACGCCGAGCAAAAAGGCACCCTCCAAGAAGCCCGCGTCCAAGAAGGCCAACTCGAAGAAAGCCCCGGCGGCGGCCAAGCCCGCGACCAACGCCAAGGACGCGGCGAAGACCGGGTCACCCGACACAAAGAAGAAGCCCGTCCGCAAGGGCATCACGATCGTGTCGCAAAAGCCGACGAAGAAGTCGTCTAAGAAAGCGAGCGAGCTGAAGATGCCCGAGCTGGGCGGCGGCATCCTCGGCCCCGGGGCCAAGCGCCGCAAGCCGTTGATTCCGTCGGGCGGGGCCAACGAGACCGATCCGCTCGCGGCCGCCGCCGACAACAAAAAGAAGCGCAAGAGCCCGTTCAACAAGCGCCAGCTCGACAAGTTCCGTAAGACGCTGCTGACCAAGCGCGGCGAGTTGATCGGTGATGTCTCGAACCTCGAGGACGAAGCGCTGCAGAGCGGCGGCGGCGGTGCCAGCCAGCTCCCCCAGCACATCGCCGAGCAGGGCTCCGACGTCGCCGATCAATCGCTCAACCTCGACCTCGCTGCCGCCGATCGACGCCTCATCAAGGAGATCGACGACGCGCTCCAGCGCATCGCCGACGGCGTGTTCGGACTGTGCGAGCTCTCCGGCGAGCCGATCGGCGCCGAGCGCCTCGAGGAGCTGCCGTGGGCGCGGTACTCCATTGAGGCCGCACGAGCGCTCGAGCGTCGCGGCGGGTGATGAGCGACCACCGACCATCGCGGCCACGCCCCGCGTGGCGTTCCCCTCAGGCGTGGGCGGTCCTTCTCGCGGCGACCGCGGTCCTGCTGGCCGCCGACCTGATCACCAAACATCTCGCGTTCGAGCGCATCGCGCCGACCCCGGTCGAGCTGGATCGCGCGCTCGTCATGTCGGCCGATCGTCCGGGCGAGTTGCTCCCTCGCCACGAACCGGTCGTTGTCGTGCCGCACGTGCTCGAGCTCACGCTTGTGCTCAACGAGGGCGCGGTCTTCGGCATCGGCGCCGGCAAGCGCTGGTTCTTCGTTGCGTTTACGTTCCTAGCGCTCGGCTTTGTGCTCTGGATCTTCGCGCGCTCGACGCACGCCCGAGAGCGTGTGGCCCACCTCGGCGCAGCGATGCTCATCGCGGGCGGGCTGGGCAACATGTACGACCGCCTGCGGTTCGCCTGCGTCCGCGACTTCCTGCACCCGCTCCCGACCGCCAAGATCGGCGACTGGGTCGTCTGGCCCTACGTCAGCAACATCGCCGACCTCTGGGTGCTGATCGGCATCGTCATTCTGCTCATCCACGCGTGGCGACCGGCACCCTCGACCCTGACACCCCAGACCAAAGAGACGCCCTCGTCCTCAGCCGACGACGGATGACGCCCGCTCACGCAGCTTGTCGATCATCGAGCGAATCTCATCGGCCATGCGCGTGTTCGGGAAGTCATCCAGAATGCGCTGCCCCACGATCGCCGCGGTGTCCCACTGCCGGTCGTGGACAGCCATCTTGAATTGCGCCCCCAAGTTGTCTCGCGCCTTACCGATCACGCCGCGAGCAACCTCCCGATACTGCTCGGCGTCGCCCTCGGTCAGGTAGCCGTCGAGCTCCTTGAGCAGCTCCATCGCCTCGTCGATCCGATCGTTGTGCGTCGCCTCGAGGAAGCGCCGCTCGAGATCGCGTCGATACTCGTTGCGAGCACGATCCACGCGCGTCTGCAGCTGCTGTGTGCGCGGCGACTCGGGGTACAACCGGTGGATGCGGTCCGCCGCGGCCGCCGCGTCGTTCCAGCGTCGCTGCACGATCAGCGTGTCCAGCCCGGAGATCGCCTGGTCGACCTCCTGGTTCAGCGTCTGAGCACGCGCTCGCTCGATGTGCTTGCGGAACTCCGCCGCGTCGGCGTGGTAACCGAACCGATCCGCGAGCTCGTTGCAGAGAATGATCGCGGCGTTCCAGTCGCGCGTCTGGATGTCCTCCGAGATCGCGCGGCGGAGCAGCTCACGCTCGCGGTTGCGGTTCAGCACACGACGCGCATCGTCCGACAACGCCGAGTGCTCGGTCATGCGATCCATGCTGCTGCGCAGCTGGCGGACCTCCTCGATCAGCGTGCCGACACCGGGCCCGATCTCGCCCGAGGGCCGCGCGGTCAGCCCGGTCACCGAGGCCGCGAGCGCCGCCAGGCCGAGGCTCGCTCCGCCAATCACCTTGGCCACGAGTTGGTCCGCTGCGAGGCCAAACACCAGCACACCGGCGCCGATCACCGCGACCAGGAAGTACACCCAGAAGGCCATCGTGTCGTGATTCCGTCCAGCCATGGGTCCTCCTGAGGATTCCGGCCCACGAACGTCCCGCGAACGACATCATCGGCCAGAACGCCCGGCCAACTCAACTCCACCGCGGCGCCGACCCTCCCTCGCTCCGCACCGCTCAGCCCAGACGAGAACGCCTTCCGGCATGCCCTTCGAGCTTCTGCGCTAGCTGCCGGGGGTCGGCTCGCCGCAATCCCGGGTCACGGGCACCAAACAAAGAAACGACAGACCCTCGCCCGAGGCTCTGAACTGGTGCTCCTCGTTCGCGGGCACGTAGATCACGTCGCCCCGCCGAATCGAACGCTCGGCCCCCTCCAGCAGAATCGTCCCGGTCCCATCCTCGATAAACACCTCGTGCTCGTAATCGTGGCTGTGACGCGGCGTGTGACCCTCCGCCTCGACTCGGAAATGCCGCAACGCGAAGTTCGGCACGCCGTGCTCGCGTCCGGCCATCACCGCCATCTCCGCTCCACGCACGCCCTCCATCTGCACTGGGTCGTGCGGCGCGTCCTCGATGTTCCGGATATGCGGCATGCCGTCCTCCGTGTCCGTGCGTCGATCCGCGTCCGTGGTGGGCCCATCCTCCGGCACCGTCGCCCGCACGGCATAGTCTACGAAAAGCATGGACCAGACCAAGACGCCGCTCGAGGTGCACACGTTCACCCTTGGGCCACACCAGACCAACTGTTACCTCATCGCGTCCGGCGTCCGCGCGTGGATCGTCGACGCGGGATTTGGTGCCAGCGCCATGGCCCAGCTCGCTGTGGACAAGGGCTGGGCCGTCGAGGCGCTCGTGCTCACCCACGCCCACGTGGACCACATTGGCGGCGTCGGCGAGGCCCTGTCCACCCTGGAGCCCAGTCCGCCCGTCTGGCTCCACGACGCTGAGGCCGCCTGGCTCAACGAGCCCGAGCTCAATCTCAGCGCCATGATGGGCCTGCCCGTCACCGCGCCCGGCCCCGACGCCCCGCTCCGTCACGACCAGACGCTCACGCTCGGCGCCACGAGCTGGCGTGTCCTCCACACGCCCGGGCACTCGCCCGGCAGCGTCACCCTCCATTGCCCCGACCAGTCCCTCGCGCTGGTCGGCGACGCGCTCTTCAACGGCTCCACCGGACGATGGGACTTCCCCACGAGCAACGAGGACGACCTGCGTCGCTCGGTCACCCAAACGCTCTTCCAATTGCCCGACGAGACGCGTGTGCTGAGCGGTCACGGCCCGCCTACCACCATCGGCGCCGAGAAGGCCTCGAACCCCGTCGTGCGCGATCTCTGGGGCTGGACCGGCTAGCCGCCTAACCCTCGCCGGCGGGACGCGGGTTCGGCAGCACCTCAAACCGGAACGCGTCAGGCCGCGCGTAGTGCCCCGACACGTCCAGCGTCATGCGCTCCCGGTCGCACATGCCCAGGTCCAGATCGGCGATGAGCACGCCGGTCTCGTCCCACAGCGGGCCCTCGATGATCTCGCCATTGGGCGCGATGATGCACGAGCCCCCGCGGTTCACAAGCGTGTCCGGTTGCTCGACATGTTCTGGAAGCCGATCGAGCTCAGACGGGAGGTCCGATGCGGCCTGCACCTGGCCCGCCGCCAGAACAAAGCAACGTCCCTCGAATGCGTAGTGACGCGAGGCGACCACGTGCCGATCGTGCACCGTCGGCCAGACCGCGGCGTGCACGTGCTCACCCCCATCGTGCATCGCCTGCCGCGCCAGCGGCATCCAGTGCTCCCAGCAGACGAGCGAGCCCACTCGATACGCCTCCTCGGTGCGCGACCGCGTCTCCACACTGCGCAGCCCAGCCGTGTCGCCGTACGCCCAGAGCAGCTTCTCCGTGTACGTCGGCACGAGCTTGCGGTGGTGATTGAGAAGCCGCCCGTCGGCGTCGATCGTGAGCAGCGCGTTGTAGATCGAGCCGTTGCCCGGCCCCGAGTCCACGCGTTCCTGCACGCCCACGATCAGCGTCGCCGAGCACTCTCGCGCCAGGGCGCACAGACGATCAAACGCCGGCGACGGCACCGCGACGCAGTGCTCGTACAGCGCTTGTCGTGCGCGCTTCGCCGGCTCGTGATCCCAGATCGCCACCGATGGACACGCGTCGAGCCATGCCGGGTACCCGGGAATCGCCGTCTCGCCGAGCGCGATCAGCTCGGCCCCCTGGCCCGCGGCCTCTCGCGCCATCCGCTCGAGCGTCTCGAGCGACGCGTCCAGGCTCTCCAAGTTTGGACGCGACTGCACGATCGCCGCACGCACGCTCTTGGCTCGTTTCACAACCCGCCTCCATCGCTCACATGCAAGGGCCCAGCCCCTCCATCCGCCGCCACGCCGACACCTGCCCGAAGTGCATCATCGAGTGCGGCCCTACCAAGAACTCGATCAACGCCCCGACCGTCGGAAGGCGATCCCTCGCCCGCTCGGTCGGATTCTCCTGACCCCACACGCGCTCGTCGACGCCAATGAGGTGGGCTAGCAGCGCGTCGGTCCCCCGAAAGTACGCCGACGTGATCGTCTCCATCGACGGATAGATCGATCCCTCGGGATCATCTTGGCAATCAACGCCCGCCTCAAACAACGCGTCAAAGCCATCGGGCGTCGCGGCCTGACCCGGATCGCCACCCGTCGCTGCCAAGAGTTTCGCCGGGTAGATCGACAAGTGCCCGTACACGAACGCGGGATGGTTCGTGTCGACCAGCCCGTTCGCCCCGTTGGGCTGGCGAGCGAATCGATCGGCCTCGATGCCCGCAAGCATCATCTCGCCGAGGCCGCGCGTGAGCCGCCCAGTGTTCAATACCACGTCACGAATGACTGTCATGAGGCCATCTCCCAGTACCCACCCGAGCCCACCGTTCATCCAATCAAGATCGCCGTCAACGACACGATCACCCACCGATGTATCGGGCGTGCAGGCGTCTCGCGTCCTCCACGCTGTGCACGCCACTCACGATCACCCTCGCATCAGGAAAGACCGTCAGCGACGCGTCGTATTCCCGAAGCCGCCCACGCACGTAGTACGGCGTCAGCGAGACCTCCGCGTCCGCGGCCAAGCGACTCGCCAAATCCAACAGATCCAGGCGAACGCCTGACCGAGGCGTGATCTGCACAGAATCGCCCGAGCACAGGTGCGCGGCGTCCTCCGGATCCGCATCCAGAAACTCAAACACGCCCCGGGCACAGCAGGGGCAGTCCGGATCCCGAGCGCCCTCCAGCGACACGCTCGACGAGACGTCCTCCAGCGGTGCCATTCGCCAGAGCCGCGGATCGATCGCATGGTCAAGCAGCACACGCATCGCCATCGCGGCCTGCAACGACGCGACCATCGCCGCCGCCGGGCCGAAGACCCCCGCCGACTCGCACGTGGGCGTCGATCCGGGCGCCGGAGGCGAGCCCTCAAGACACCGCATGCACGCGGTGACGCCAGGACGCACGACCATCATCGACCCCGCGCTCCCCACTACGCCGCCGTGGACGTACGCCACGCCACGCTTCACCGCCACATCGTTCAAGAGATACCGCGTGTCATACGTGTCCACGCCGTCGACGATGACGTCGGCGCCATCAAGCATCGCCTCGGCGTTGGACGCGTTGAGATCAGTGGTGTGGGCCTCGATCCGGATATCGGCGTTGATCGAGGCGAGCCGACGCCTCGCGGCCTCGGCCTTCGGCAGGCCCGCGTCCGCGTCGCCCTCGGTGAACAGCGTCTGGCGGGACAGGTTCGACCGCTCCACGATGTCTCGATCAATCAGCGTGATCCGACCCACGCCCGCCCGCACCAGAAGCTCGCTCGACAGACAGCCGAGCGACCCGACACCAACGATCGTGGCGTGTCCGTCCAGCAGGCGCCGCTGGCCGGCCTCGCCGATCTCATCCAGCCGAACCTGTCGCGCGTACCGCTCCAACTCACCGGGCATCCTCAACGGTATGCGCACAA
>JBCAXI010000157.1:0-6555 GCA_038534175.1 Planctomycetota bacterium
GGGGCTGGTCGGATCGCGATTCGGCGTTCGCCGTCATGAGACATTCTCCTGGGGGCGTGCTGTTGGCTCGGCCTGGGCGGCGGGCGGCTCTGCCGCGCCCACCGCTTCGGGGTCGGAGAATAGCGCGACCGCCAGAGAGCCGCGTGGGGGCCGACGCCGGTCGCCGAGACGTTCCTTGACCAAGCTGCCCACTTTGTCACATTTCAATCCCCGGAGGGGGTGATACCCGATAAAACCGCTGGTCTGCCTGTTTAAGGGGCGCCATGCTCCGACTGGCGCGGGCGCCGGGTCGTTTGGAGTCGCTATTCTCAACTGTCAGGAGAATGATCGCCGTGAGATCGCTTGAATAAGTGGTAGAATCTTCCCGGCTTCCTGGGATGTCCAAGTAGTTATCAGGGTGACGGTTCACCGGCCACCTTTGTAACGTCGGGGCCTGGGGGTGCCGAGCCGACTGGAGGCGGCTTGGTATCGAGATCCCACGATTGGGTTGGCGCGACTTCGAGTGCATGGAGACGCGTTCGTTCGAGCCGTTGGATCGTGTTGGGTTGGGTGAGGGAAAAGAGAGAGCGAGGCCTCGACATGGGCGAGGTCACGGGGCGTGATTTTTCCGCCGAGTGAGTCGCAACGCCAAGATCGAGTGGAGCTCACGTTCATGGGTCCTGACCACACCACGACACGAGCGGACGCCTGCCATCGTCTCGCCCAGTCTGCCGCCGAGGTTGTTTCGCTGCCCGCTGTGGCGACGCTTGATTGGTGCGAGGGCGCCGCCGCGGCGTTGACGCGCCTCGCGAGCCCGAGCCTGGTAGCGGTGCTGATCGCCACGATGGACGGGCGAGGCAGCCTGCGCCGACTGGAGGCCGCGGGCGTCTCGGGCCGAGCCCGAGCGTTCGATCGCGCCGGCCCGGCGATCGGCCCGAGCGCCACCGACGGGGGCCTGGCCGACCTGCTGCCGCCCGACGATCCGCGTCTGACCGCGCTGCGCTCGCGACTTGAGCGTCTGGACGTGATTGGCTGGGATCCCTCGCCGGGCGATCTTGCCAGCCCGATCACGCAGCGCCTGGGCGACCTGCCCGGTGCCTCGCGCTGGCGCGAGACCGCGCTGGGCCAGCTGTGGACCGACATCGAGCCGCACGATCTGTTCGTCTCGTTCCAGCCGCTCGGGCGCGAGGAGCTGGGCCGGGGCATGCTCGCGTACGTCGCGACCGGCGGCCCCGATGCCTCGCCCCAGATGGGAGACTGGCCCGACGGCTCGGTCTCGATCATGTGCCTCGAGGCCGTGATGCCGCTGCTCCGCGATCGGGCGCTCATGGCGATCGGCCCGCGCGTGACCACCGCCAATCGCTGGCTCACGGTGCGCGAGCAGCTCGTGCTGGACCAGCTCACGCTGGGCAAGACGGTCCGCCAGATCGCCGAGGATCTCGAGCGCAGCCCACACACGGTGCACGACCACGTCAAGAGCCTGCACCGCAAGCTCAACGCCTCGAGCCGAGGCGAGCTGATCGCCCGTGCGCTCGGGCACGTGTCGGACAACGACGAGTCCCGCGCCGCGCAGACGGTCGAGCACAAGTCATCGCCCGCCGCCAGCGTGCCGCCGGCCAGCCCGTCCGATGTGACCATCGGCTCGGCCAGCCACCGCCCGCGGCTCGTCGGCTCGCCCGAGCGACGCCAGGACTAACACCCACGATCGGGCGTCGCGCTTTCAGGCATCGCGTGGTTAGGAATCATCGGATGGCGCGACGCTATTGATCGCGTCGCGCACGCGATCGGCCAGCCTGCCGGCCAGCCCACGGTCTTGCGTGACCGCCACGCCGAAACCGCGCCGGAGCCCGCGCGCCTCGCCCAGCGGATCGCGAGCGAACGACGCGCGCCGAGCCGAGACCGTCGGCACTCGCCACAGCGGGCGCTGCACTCGCTCGAGCGTGACCTCGAACTCGGCCCGCACGGGCCCGTCTTCGAGACGCAGGTCGCCTGGGGCAACGCCTGGCGCAGCCTGGCTCCTCGGATCGTCCGGCTCGATCGCTCCCTCGGGCGCGAACGTCACCCGCACCCGACGGCGGTGGGCGTTGGCAAAGTCCAGCCACTCGTCCTCGAGCGAGGATTGCTCCAGATCCCACGGCGTCGCGAGCCCGCTGGTCTCTTTAGCGCGCGTTGTCAGCACGCCGTCGGCGGCGTCCACACGCTCGAGCTTGAACCCATAGAAACGCACGGCCTGCCGTGCGGCGTCGAACGCCTCGGCGTACTGGCCCGCGGGCACGCGGACCACCGGCTCCGATGGTGTGCTCGCGCACCCGACAATGGCGAGGCCAATCGATCCCAGCAGCAGTGCGCGGAGCAACATCACGCCAAGCCTATCAGGCCGATCCGGCCGCGATCGCCGCACCCGCGTGCTCTTGGAACAGCGCCCAGGCGTCGCGCACGTGGCGCTCACGCACGCCGGTGGCGCCCGGGCAGAACCGGATGACATACCGCTCGCCCCCCGCGACGGCCAGTCGCGTGTGCGTGCAAAGAGCCCGGCCGGTGGCGTTGACGCGCCGCATGAGCTCGGCGGTCGCGGCGTCGGCCCGCTCGCTCGAGCCCGCGGCGTCGTCGCGGAAACGAAAGCAGACGAGATTCAAATGCCGCGTCGCGGCGAGCTCGAACCGATCATCGGCGCCCACCATCGACTCGAACACCTCGCCAAGCCGCACATGCTCGCGGATGTACGCCCGCAGCCCCTCGGCGCCGAAGTGCCGCAGCACCAGCCAGAGCTTGAGCGCCCGAAAGCGTCGGCCCAATGGCGCCTGCCAGTCGCGGTAGTCCACCACCGCGCCGGCGTCGCTCGCTTGGTTGCGCAGGTACTCGGGCGTCACGCTCGTGGCGCGTGTCAACGCGTCGGCGTCGCGCACCCAGAAGCAGTCGCAGTCGAAGCTTGTCAGCAGCCACTTGTGCGGGTTGAAGCAGACCGAGTCGGCACGCTCGACGCCGTCGAGCATCCAGCGGAACTCGGGACACACGCACGCGGCGCCGGCGTAGGCCGCATCGACGTGCAGCCAGCCCCGCGGCCCACCAAAGAACGCCGGATCGGCATCGTCGATCGCCCGCGCGAGGTCGCCGATCGGGTCGAACGCGCACGACGAGGTCGTGCCCGCGGTCGCGCTCACGAAGCACGGCGTGCGCCCGGCGTCCAGATCCGAGCGCACCGCGCTCGCCAGGGCGTCGGCCCGCATGCGATGCTCGTCGTCGGTTTCGATCAACCGAACGCGTGCTCGATCATCGGCGTCACGCGCGAGTCCCGCGATCATCGCCGCCTTCACGATCGACGAGTGCGCCTGCGTCGAGGTGTACACGCAGAGCGAGGCGGGATCTGCGCCCGCGTCGATCGATCGGCGTCGCGCCGCGACGAGCGCGATCAGCGCCGCCTCGCTCGCCGTCCCCTGAATCACCCCGCCGCCCTTTCGGTCCGATCGATCGAACCGAAAGGCGTCGGGCAGGCCGATGAGCTCGGCCATCCAGTCGAGCACACGCATCTCGAGCTCGGTGCACGCGGGCGAGGTCTGCCAGAGCATGCCCTGCACGCCGAGGCCGGCGCTGAGCAGCTCGCCGATGATCGCGGGCGCCGAGCCGTTGCACGGGAAGTACCCAAAAAACGAGGGTGATTGCCAGTGTGTCACGCCGGGCATCACGACGCGATCGAGGTCGGCGAACGCCGCGTCCCAGTCGTCGGGCGTCTCGGGTGGCGACTCGGGCAGCGCGTCGTACACCTCGCCCGGCTTGGACTCCGATAGCACGCCGCGCGACTCGACGCCAGCGAGATAGTCGGCGATCCAGTCCACCGCGCGATGGCCTAAGGCGCGGAACTGCTCGGGCGTCATGCCGCCCACGGTCGCGTCATCGTCGAACGGGTGCATGGAAGTTAGCCTAGTCGTCCGCCTCGGGCGGCTCGGGCGGCTCGGGCGGCAGCGGCCCACCGATCAACGGCGCGTACCGCGACCAGTGCGGACCATCCCGGCGGATCCAGAGCGCGTCGCGGGCGCGAGACAGATCCTCGATCGTGCCCAATGGGTGGAGCGAGAGGCGATAGAGACGGCGCATCCAGCCCCGGCGGAACGCGAACGGCTCGTAGCCGCGACTGGCGAGCCACCGGGCGACGTCCTCGACCGAGGCGCCCGCGAGCGCGAGCATCTCGTCGTTGACCTCCATGACGATCGCGGGGCGTCGCCGATCGATCGTCGCCTCGGCCCCGCGGAGGGCCGCGAGCTCCGAGCCCTCGATGTCGAGCTTGATGAGCAAGGGTCGCTCGTCGCGCTCGAGTCCCTCGTCGCGGAGCGCAACGTCGATCGCGCGGGTTCGGATGCGGGCGACATCGCGTGACCATCGCGCCAGCCGCTCGGGCGAGCCGTGGAGCGTGGCGCTGCCCGTGTTGCCCGGATCGGGCATCGAGACGGTCGCCTCGCCCTCGGCGTCTGCAAGCCCGACGCGATGCAGGTGGCACTGCGTTAGCTCGTTGGCCTCGAAGTGCCACGCGGTCTGGTCCGCCGAGGCGGGGTTGGCCTCGAACGCGTCGAGGCGCCCGGCGGGGCCAAGCCATCCGGCGGCGTGGCAGGCGAGCACACCGGTGTTCGAGCCGCCATCGATCATCGCCTCGCCCGCGCGCACGCCGCGACGGATCACTGCGAGCACGTGCACCTCGTGGTAGCAGCCCATGACGGCGGCGAACCGCTGGTAGTAGTCCGAGAGGTCGAGCCGCATGCGGTGCCCATGCAGGCGCGAGGGCGCCTCGACCCACGGCGCGTTGGACCACGCCGACTGGCGCATCACGCCCCACCACTCCATGAGCTGGATGAACCGCGGGCCGTGCGCGGCGCAGTACGCCCGCATCGCCGGGCCCGTCCGCCGACGCCACGGGCCCACGCCCACGCGCGACATCGCCCTCGACCAACTGACGGCCACGGGCGAGGCGGGAGCTAGTGCGCGAGCGCCGGACATCGTGCCGAGCGTAGCAGCCCCCTGGATCGCGGCTCGGCTAGGAGGGCAGCTTGGCCAGCTCGCCCTCGACGCGGTCGGCCAGACGCTTGACGGTCTCGGGGCCGAAGTCGAACGGGAGGTCGGCCGCGGCGAACAGCTCGGGCAGCGGACGCGAGCCGCCCAGCTTGAGCGACCGCAGATACGCCTCCACCGCCGGCGAAGGCCCCTCCTCGATCGACTTGAGCCACAGCCCCAACGCGCCGAGCTGCGCGATGCCGTACTCGATGTAATAGAACGGCACGCCGAACAGGTGCCCCTGCCGCTGCCACATCGCCTCGCGCTCGGCCTCGAGCCCATTCCACGAGACGGCGTGTCCGAACCGCTCGTCGAGCTCGAGCCAGTGAGCGGTGCGCTCCTCGCGCGTGTGATTCGGGTTCGCGTAGATCCAGTGCTGGAGCGCGTCGATCGTCGCGATCCAAGGGAGCAACGTGACCGAGCCTTCCATCTGCTTGCGCTGGGCGCGGGCGAGATCGCCCTCGTCGGGATAGAACCCGTCGGCGCCGCCCCAGTGCGGCATGGTCAGCAGCTCCATCGTCATGCTCGCGACCTCAGCGAACTCGATCGGGCTGTGCCGGTAGTGCAGCAGCGGCTCATCGACGCAGACCATCGAGTGGAACGCGTGCCCCGCCTCGTGCACCATGGTCTCCAAGTCGCGGTGCAGGCCCGCGGCGTTCATGAAGATGAACGGCTCGCGGCTGCGATCGCGCATGTACTGGTACCCGCCCGGCGCCTTGCCCTTGCGGCTGTCGAGGTCGAGCAGCGCGCCCGTCCGAGCGCCGTCGGTGTTGGCGCCGTCCCCCAGCTCGGCGAACATCGTCGCGAGACGACCATCGAGGCGCTCGAACGCGACCTGGCTCTTGCGCACGAGGTCGGCGCCGTCCTTGAACGGCGTCAGCGGCGCGCGCCCCTTGGGGTCGACCGCCAGGTCCCATGGGCGCAGCGCGTCGAGCCCGAGCGCCTCCTTTCGCTCGGCGTCCAGCCGACGCAGCAGCGGCACGATGACCTTCTCGCACGCCTCGTGGAACGCCACGCAGTGCTCGGGCGTGTAGTCGAACCGATGCTTGCTCTTGAAGGCGTATCCCGTGAAGGTCTCGAAGCCCGCGTTCTGCGCCATGCGGTGGCGCTCTTTGATCATCTCGTCGTAGATGCCGTCGATCGTGTCGCGCTCCTCGAGCCGCCGCGCCTGCACCGCGCGCCACGCGCTCTCGCGCTTGGCCCGGTCCGTCGACTCGAAGTACACGCCCATCTGCGGCAGCGTCTTCTCCTGGCCCTCGAACCGCACCGTCAGCTTGCCCATCACCTGGTCGTACCGCTGGCTCAGCTTTGCCAGCTCGGTCTGAATGGGCACGTTGTCCTCGCGGAAGAGCTCCACGTCGGCCGACGTGTCGCGCGTGAGGACCTCGTAGCGCGCGCCGAGCGGATACCGCTCGCTCAGCTCGGCCTGCTTCTTGTCCAGCTCGAACGCGAGCGGCTTGAACTTTGGCGGAATCGACTCGATGAACCGCGTGTACGCCGCCTGGGCCGACTCGTCGCCCGTGTCGCACGTCATGT
>JBCAXI010000158.1:0-6535 GCA_038534175.1 Planctomycetota bacterium
GTGTAGAGCCGAAGCCCGTTGCGGGCCGGTGCCCGGTTCTTGAGGCCACGCTGGAGCGCGACGATGTCGGACTGATTGGGACTGTTCACTTGAACCTCCCCGTGAGGTAGCGGCCGGCCGCCCACTTTCGTCGCGTTGACGACGCCGACCCGGCCGATGACATCGACCCACCACGAGAGCGGGCGGACGGTCGGGTGCAGGTTCTCGCCGTTGACCGTGATGCGGCTCGGCCGCGTACAGATCGAGAAGCAGAACCACGCCCGCGGCCGGGCGACGCGTTTCATCTCGGTCAGCACCGGGACCACGTCCTCGATCAGCAGGTGCTCGAGCGCGTCGAAACTGGTCACGACGTCGGCGACGCCCTCGACCAGGCCGGTGTCGTGCATCGACTTCTTGATGTCGGCCTCGGGGAAGGCGAAGTCCACGCCGACACCGTCGATGCCGTGGCGGCGGAGTTCAGCAATGAAGTCGTTTCGGCCGCAGCCAAAGTCGGCGACGAACCGCGGCTTCCACCGCTTCACGATCCCGATTGCTGATCGCCCATGATTGGACGCGCCGTACTGCGATCCCGCACGTCCCGCGAGTTCGACGTACTTGCTCCGCTCGTGCGCTCGGCGTGTGGCGAGGTCGGTGCTCATCCGCCACCTCCTGCCGCGATCACGTTGAGCTTCCGGTCGCCGTCGGCCGGGTCGGCGATCTCGACGCAGCTCATCGCCTCGAAGACCCAGACCGGCTGGCCCTTGGTGTTGCGTTCGCAGGTGAGCTGCACGGTGACGCCGGGCGGCACGGGCGCGAGCCGCGGCTCGAGCGACCGCGCCGGTGGGCAGTCCGGCAGCACCCCCGGCAGGTCGCACACCGGACCGAGGCCCAGCAGACCTTCGAAGCCCTCGCCGGGCACCGATTCATCGCAGTGGTGCGCCTCGAAGCGGTTGATCGCCATGCGGGCGGGGTCTTCGCCTCCGCCCTGACTTCGCGAGGACAGACCCTCGGGCACCTCGACGTACCGCAGGTAGTCGGCGCTGCCGGCGTCGCCGTCGATCCGTGCCTCCGCCCACGAGTACCGCCAACGGTTGGATTCGCCGGGGATCGGCTGGGCCTCGCCGAGCACCGCGGTCACGCGGGCCAGCGACGGCCGGCCGAGTTCGATCACGGCCCACTTCTCTCCGGTGCCTTCTTCCTTCCAGAGGATCGGCACGCCACCAAGCGGGGTCGTGGCTAGCAGCGTCTCCTCAGCTTTCAGCTCGCATGTCTCGTCCGCCTCGCTTTGCACTGTGATCCGGGCGGCCGTGACGCCGTGCAGCACGCATCGCCCGATTGCGCCGGCACGGATGGGTTCGGCCGCGACCACGAACGACAGCGGCAGCGAGTCTTCCGTCGCGATCTCGGCGGTCAACGGCGTCCGCCCCTGGAACGTCCGCTCCTGATCGTCTTCACCGGGCTCGACCAGCACGCCCGTGATCGCCAGCGCATGGTGGGCCGGGAGGTCGTCGGGCGAGTCGTTGCGGACGAGCACGATGCCACGCTGGCTCGGGTCGCGTCCGGGGTCGGCGACTGCGTTGCGCTCGCTCGCGCGGTTGGCGATCGCCGCGTCGACGAACGCGTTGTACGCCGCCGCGGGGATGCGGAGCGGCTCGCCGGTGCGGACCTTGCGCAGGGCGTCGCCGCTCATATCCCAAGCCCTCCGAAGTTGCCCTGGTCGTACACCCGCTCGACGTACGCCGCGACGGGCCGCTTCACGATCGTGTTCGCGCTGGTGTCCTCCTGATCCGCGTAGCGGACCCAGAGGTACTCCCACCCCTTCTTCGCGATGCCGTTGATCGAGCCGACCGAGAGTCCCGTGACATTCGGGCTCGCCGCGAAGCGGAACGTGATCTCCCAGTCGTCGTCGGGGTCGGTGCCGCGACGGGCTCCGGTCGCCCCGAGGAACAGCACCTCGCCCGCGGCGAACCCCCGAAACCCGCCGCTATTGACCTTGCCGGTGAGGTTGAACAACGCACCCTTGTACGAGTTGGTCACCGCGGCCGCCGGCAGGTAGTGCGTCTCGGTGAACTGGTAGATCGGGACGGTGATGTCGATGCCCTCGACCGAGTCCCGCGTCACACCGATCGCGCCCTGGAAGTCGGGGGCGGTGGTGCCGGACGCCGCGTGCGTGCCAACGGTTTGCTTGCTCTGGGTGATGTGCTGCGTGCCGCCGCCGGTGTCGAACGCAAACGTGCTCTCGCCGGTCTGCGGGGGCGTCGACTGCTGCTGCGAGTCTGGCCCATAACGCACCGTCGCGTCCCACAGCTCGTGCCCGATGGGCTCGACCGTGACCGACTGCCGCGGCATGCCGTCGTACATCGCCGGGCTGCTGGTCGTCGCCTGCGACCGCGCCGTCATGTCGCTGTCCGTACCACGGACCGTGTAGACGAGCTCCGCCGATGGGTTGTCGCCCGTCGTCGATCTGCGGCTCTCGAGTTTCTCGGTGACGGTCACGGACACGCGAACGGTCTCCAACTTGGGTGCGGAGTAAGATCAGACAGGAGCAGCTATGCCAACACCCGCACCAGATGACTGGCGTCGACAGGGGCAAGAGGTGGACCTCGCAGGCCGCTGCTTCGAATGGCGCGAGTACCGTGCCCCTTCTCCGGAGTGGGACCACGACCACTGTGAGTTTTGCTGGGCAAAGTTCATGGTCGGCGTGAACGCGCCGCCGGATGCGCTGCCGGACGGGTATCGCACGGTCGACGGAGACGACTGGGTGTGCCCCCAGTGCTTCGAAGACTTCCGAGATGAGTTCGGCTTCACGGTGATCTCCAGCGAGTGAGTTCCATCCTCATGCGAACGTCAGCCCACCCGACTGCGCGGAGTCAGCCAGGCGGCGGGTGTTCTTGGCGGTCTGCTCGGTGGCCTTGGCGGTGCGCTCGGCGGTGTCGTCGCCCGCGGCGAGGCTCTGGACTGCCAGCGCATTGAACGTGCCACGAACCGCCACACCGCGTTCGATCGCGGCCCCCAGCCCGGCGAGCCCTTCCTGGAGCCTGCCGATCAGATCGCGCGGGACGTTGCCGGCTGGCTCGCCGCCAGACTCGTCTTGTATTTCACGCCGGCGTCGGGCCTCGGCGATCGCTTCGTCCAGCTTGGCGCGCGCCTCATCCAGCTTCCGCTGCGTCTCGGTGATGTCCGCGTCGGTGCCCGACCGGAGCGCGTCTTGGGCTTCCTCGAACCGCCGCCCGATCTCTGCGAGGGTGGCCTCGTTCAGATCGGCGGCGTCGTCACGCTCACGCTGGCGGCGTGACTCACGACCGGCCAGATCACGCTGCGTGTTCGCGTCGATCTCCGCGAGCTTCGCGTCGAGCTGCTCGTCCACCGCGCGCTTGGCGGCTTCGACATCGAGGCCGCTGTCGAACAGCCCCTGAATCTCCAGCATCCGCTTGGCGACGAACGACGACGCGGTCTGCCACACTTTCGCAAACCCGCTCGTGAACCGAGTCCAGGTCTTCGACAGGAACGAGGTCGTCTCGATCCACGCGACTTCAAGGGCGTGGAACACGGTCTGGGCCACCGCGAGCGCGCCGTACCACATCTTCTGAGCCGTGGTGATGAAGAAGTTCCGGGCTCCCAGCCAAACCTCGTTGAGCGCTGCGACGCCGCGCTTCCACGCGACTTGGAGCCCGAGCCAGAGGATCTGCGCGGCGAGCTGGATGTCACCCGCCGCGAGCGCGTCGGCGATACCGCCAGCGACCCTGCCCACGAACGCGCGCAGCTGCCCGAACCGCTCGCTCAGCCAGGTAATCGCCTCGCCGCCGGCACCCGTGTAATAGAGGATGGCGACGCCGAGGGCCGCGACGCCGGCGATCACCAGCCCGATGGGGCTCACGAGCGCCGCGAGCACGGTGCCGATCACGCCGATCGCGGTCCCGGCGGCCGACGCGATGGCGGCAAGCGATCCGAGCACCGCACCGACCCCGACGATCGCGGTGCCGGCGATCACGAGCGCAACCCCGACCCCCAGCACGATCGCGGTGATCTTCGCGATGGTCGCGACCAGTTCGCGGTTCTGGTTGACGACCCGCGTGATGTATCCGGCGACACGGGCGAGCACGTCCGCCACCTTGCGGACCGGGCCCTCGATCGCCTCGCCGATGGCAATCGCGATGCCCTCGACCGCCGACAACAGCTTGCGGAACGCGCCGCCGATGCCCGCGTCCATCTGCTCGGCCGTCTCGACCGCGATGCCGGCGGCGTCACGGATCTCATCGCGCAGCGAGTCGAACGCCGTGCCCGACGACGCGAGCTTCAAGGCAGCCGCCTGCCCGCGACCGAACAGCGTCTCGAAGATCGATAGCCGCTCGGCCGTCCCGAGGCCCTGCGTCGCCTTGGCCAGGTCGTTGATGATGTCAGCCAGCGGGCGCAGGTTGCCCGAGGCGTCCACGGCCTCGACGCCGAACCGCCGCAGCTCGTCCTGCGCCGCCGACGAGGAGAGGTTCTTGTACGCGCGGGCGAGGGCGTTGCCGGCGAGGCTGCCCTTGATGCCGTTGTTCGCGAGGATGCCGATCGCCGCGGCGACGTCGTCCATGCTCTCACCCGCCTCGGCCGCGATCGGTGCGACCGGCTTGAACGCCTCGAACAGATCCTCGAGCGTCTGGGCGCTCTTGTTGGCCGTCGCGGTGAGCACATCGGACACGCGGCCCATCTCGCTCGCCGGCAGGTTGAACCCGCGGAGCGCCGCCCCCGCGATCTCGGTCGCCCGTGGCAAGTCGGTGCTCGTGGCCCGGGCGAGCGCGAGCACGGCCTCGGTGCTCTGGAGGATCGCGGTCGGGTCGAACCCGGCCCGGCCGAGCTCGGTCATCGCCTCTGCGACCTGGCCCGCGGTGAACGAGGTCGTCCGCCCGAGCCGCTTGGCTTCGTCGGTCAAGGCTTCGAACTGGTCCTGCGTCGCGCCGGTAACGGCACGGACCACTCGCATGCGGTCGTCGAACCCCGCGAACACGCGCGTGGACAGCCCGAACCCCGCGGCAACAGCACCGCTCACGGCGGCCAGCTGCGCCCCGCTCCCGCGCACGCTCTGGCCAAACGCCCGGAGCTGCCGCTGGGCGCGGCGGAGCCCGCGCGTGAGCCGGTCGTTGACGCCCAGCTCGACGAACGCACGCCCGGCCCGGATACCGCGGGTGTTGGCCACCGATCAGCCTCCCCTCACGCTGTTACGCCACACCTTGGGAAGGTTCGGGGCTTCCTTCTCGAGCGCGGGCCGCATGTACGGCCGAGCCGCGATCCGGAGCGCCTGCTTCGTGCGCTTGCCGCCTCGCCGGCGCACGACCGTGGTCCGCCCGCCGAATTCGAGCACGCTCGGTGCGTTCCCCCGCCGGAACCCCACCGGCCCAACCACGACGGACTCGGTCCGCGGGTCATAGCCGAACAGCACCATCCGGCGGAGGCTGCCCTCGTGCGAGAAGGGCGGCTGCCCGGGCCGCGACGTACCGCGGCGCTTACGCATGCTGGTCTTCGCCCGCTGGCGCACGAACGCCCCCGCCTTGGAGAGCGCCCGCCGCCGCGCCGGATCGGTCGCACGCTGCACGGCGGGTCGATCGAAGAACAGGTTCTTGACCCGCATGTCGATCACGCGCTGGTCCCCCGGATCTCGGTCGGAGTTGGGATGGACGGCGTCGGGAGTGTGTTCTTTCCGCCCTTCTCCAGCCCCTTGTTGAACGACGCCTCCTTCTCCTTGCGGAGTCGGCCGGCCCCGATGAATAGCCCTGCCAAGCCGGTGAGCGCGGGCAGCGCCGGGCCGGCGATGGGCACACCCGCCAGCGACGGTCCGATATCGTCAAGGGCCGTGAGCGTGAGCTGACCGAGCAGCCCGCGGATCTCGCCGCCGCGGTCGATCGACGCTTTCCACTGGGCCCCGGTGCGTTGCACGTCGTCGAACCACGCCCGGTACTCGGTCTCGGCCTCGTTGAGCGATGTGGTGCTGGGCAGGCCACGTGTCTGCTGGATCTCGTTGGGTGTCTTGACCTTGACCACGTCGCCGAGGTCGAACCCGGCGCAGGCCGCGAGACCCAGCGTGACCATCACGAGCCCAAAGCCGAAAACGAGGTGTTTCGGATCAACCTTCATGTGAGCCTCCCTGCTCGGTGGCTGTCTCTGCCGTTTTTCTGATGAACACGTCCTTCAGCACCCGCACGTCGGCGGGGATCGGCTGACCCGCGTCGGCCTTCCTGGCGAACGGGTCGAAGTCGCTCGGCTTGAACGCCCGCCGCTTCTTCGGGTCGCGGTGGACGCTCGCGAGCAGCGCCATCAAACTGCTCGCGATCGACCAGTCGTGCCGCTGGCGGGCCTCGGCCATCGCCAGCAGCTCGCGGAGTGTCAAGGGGCGCGGATCGACCCCGGCGACGCCGGCGCACTGGTCGATGAGTCGCCAGACGTCGTCCGCTCCAACGCCTGTTCTGTTTCCGTCATCGCAGCGGTCACGATCCGATCGATCTCGCCGCCCTCGATCATCCGATCGAGGTTCTTGTCCACGAGGTCGCGGGCCTTGTCGCGGGCGTCCCGCATCGCG
>JBCAXI010000159.1:0-6519 GCA_038534175.1 Planctomycetota bacterium
GGCGCTGGTGCGGATCGCCTGATCTCGCTATCTTGCGCCCTGATGACCGCGACTGCCTGAGTCAATCCGCTTCCCTCGCCCTCTTGTTTGAACAGCTGGGCCTCCGTGATTCTCAATCGCGGAGGCTGTGGCGTGGGCTTTCTTCTTCATTGCTGTTGAACTGACTCAGGCCAGGGCCACCGGCCCATGTTCGCGGCCGCCGATTCTCGCTACACATCGGCGCCGACGCGGAAGTCCACATGTCTCGAAAGTCACGCTCCGACGCGCATCAGCGCACCGGCTTCACCTGCACCCGCTGCAAGCACCACGTCCCCGCCATCGGCTGGGGCACCAAGCACCGCAACCACTGTCCGCGCTGCCTCTGGTCGCGCCATGTCGATGACGAGCCCGGCGACCGGGCCGCGGGCTGCCGCGCGCCCATGGAGCCCATCGCGATCGAGGTCCGACGCGACGGCGAGTGGGCCATCCTGCACCGCTGCGCCGACTGCGGCGCCATCAAGCCCAACCGCATCGCCGGCGACGACCACGAGCGTGCGCTCCTCGCGCTCGCCCTGCGCCCGCTATCGAATCCGGCATTTCCATTGGATGCCTTCGATGGGTAGTGCAATGGGTGCCGTGGTCTGGAGCCTGAAGGGCGCAAGGCCACGATCGGTGACGTCGGGCGCACAGTCGTGGCCTTCGCTGCGCTCAGACCACGGCACCCAGTCACTCGGCCTTAGCAGCCTCCAACTCGATCTCCACGACCAGATCCGGTCGCACGAGTTGGATCCCGCCGATCATCGTGGCGGCGGGGCGGATGTCCTTGAACACCTCTCCGTGCGCGCGGCCCACGGCCTCCTGATCCGCGATGCTCGTCACGTACATCCGCGTGCGCACGACGTCGGCGAACGAGCACCCGGCCTCCGCGAGCACGGGCTCGAGCTTGCGGAGGATGTACGCGGTCTGCCCGAACGCGTCGTTCGGCGCCACGGTCTCGCCGTCATCCCCGATCGCGCACGTGCCGGCGACAAACACCCGCCGCAGCCCGGCGTGCTCAACGACGACGGCCCGGGAGTAGCCGACGGTCCGCTCGAAGGGGCCGTGGGTGGAGAGGTTGGTGCGGGTCATTTCCAACTCGATGTTTTCTTCTCAAGGTTCAATGTCAGAACCACATCGTCATCAGTGTCACGAACTTTGTCAGGCCCAGAAGAGAGTATTGTCACGAGCTGATCGTCTGCGTCGAACTGGCACGCGAAACGAACTCCCCATGGATCGTGCTGAGCAGAATCGTCCAGAACGTCTCCGAAGTGATCTGACATGATCGCGAGTATGTCACCGCTGGCATCTTGCATGCCAACAGATTCGGCAAACGAAATTGTCGCGATTTCTAGATATCGTATCTGTGCGTGCACAACTCTCTCTGGTGATGCGCTGTGGTTCGGAAATGCAACTGGATAGAACAGCCAAGCCAAGAAACCAATAGCGAAAACAACGATCAGTGCAGGTATCCAACCCCTAGACTTTGTTGTTGTCTCGCGTGAGATATGCATGTTGAGTTTTTCTACAGCCGGGTGCCGTGGTCTGACGAGCGAAGCGAGGAAGGCCACGAGTTGCGTGACCGGGCGCTCAGTCGTGGCCTTCGCTTCGCTCAGACCACGGCACCCTCTCAGCGGTCCTCAGTCGGTTCGATAGATTTCAACACCGACTCCAGTTCTTCGATTGCCTCATCGGTCCACGGGTCTCCGCACCCGTCTGCATCGGCCTGTTTCGCATCTCGGATGCCGAGGCCAAAGAGGCGCCTTGCCCCTCGAGTACGTCCGATGCCCCCGATGCCTTGCGCCTTTGCAAGTTTGCAAAACTCGGCTGGTGTCAGTTGGCTTCGGGCTACTCGTTCAAGCAGCAAACGGTACTTGTCTTTGTTGAGTGCTCCATCGTCCATGGTGACAGTCTGCGACATTGTCATGTATGAACCTATAGCTTCCGCAGTGCGCTAACTAGCGCATCCACATGCTCCCTAGTATGCCCCGCCGAGATCTGGACGCGGAGTCGGGCCTCGCCCTCGGGCACAACGGGGTAGCCGAAGCCGATGACGAAGACGCCGAGCTCGAGGAGGCGGGCGCTCATCGCGATGGCCTTGGCCGTGTCGTGGACGATGATCGGGCAGATGGCGGTGGGGGAGTCGATGACCTCGAAGCCGGCCTCGCGGATCTTTGTGCGCGCGTAGGTGGTGGTGTCCTTGAGGCGCTGCACGCGCTCGGGCTCGCGCATCAGGATCTCAATGGCCTTGTTTGCCGAGCACGCGACGGTGGCGGGCAGGGCGTTGCTGAAGAGCGTGGGGCGCCCGCGTTGGATGGTGAGCTCCGTGCCGCGCTGGGGCCCGGCGATGAACCCGCCGGCGCCGCCGCCGAGGGCCTTGCCGAGTGTGCCGGTGAAGAAGTCGACCTGGCCCCCACCTGAAGACGAGTTCTTGAAGTTGTCGGTGCCGGGCAGCATGCCGAAGTGCTCGTGCGTCCCGCGGCCGGTCGGGCCCATGACGCCGTGCCCGTGCGAGTCGTCGACGACGAGCATCGCGCCGAACTCATCGCATAGGGCGCGCAGGCCGGGCAGGTCGCCGAGGTCACCCTCCATGCTGAACACGCCATCGGTGACGACCCAGATCTGGCCGGTGACATCGGGGTTGTCGCGCGCCTCGATGAGTCGCTCGCGGAGGTGGTTGAGGTCGCTGTGCTTGTAGACCTTTTTGTGCACACCCTTCTTCATGGTCGCGGCGAGGCGGATGCCGTCGATGATGCAGGCGTGGTTGAGCTCGTCGCTGATGAGGATGTCGCCCGGCTCGGCGAAGGTCGGGTACAGGCTCTCGTTGGCGGTCCAGCAGGAGACGAACGTGTAGCTGGATTCCGTCCCCATGTAGCGGGCGATGGTGGCTTCGAGGCGTTCGTGGCAGTCGAACGTGCCGCAGATGAAGCGGACGGACGCGGTCCCAGCGCCGTACTTCTTGAGGCCCTCGACACCAGCCTCGACGACCTCGGGATGGTTGGCGAGGCCGAGGTAGTTGTTGGAGCAGAAGCACAGGACCTCTTTCTCGGAGCCGTCGTCCTGGCGCATGCGCACGGTGGAGTCCATGGGGCCGGTCAGCGTACGGAGGTGCTTGTACTGGCCGCCCTCGGCGAGCGTCTTGAGGATGTCGTCGGTGCGGGTGTTGAAGGTGGGCACGGTGGTGGTGGGTGTGGTGGTCATGGCGGCTCCTGATGCGAATGTCGTATCAGTCTATGGGTGGCCGTAAGATCGGTGGATGGGCGTTGTGCCGGGACAAACCGAGGACGTGCGGCTAGAGCGGCGGATGCTGGACCTGGCCGCGCGGTCGGCGATGCGCGCTGCTGGTCACGTCGAGCCCAACCCCATGGTCGGCTGCGTGCTGGCTCGCGGCGACGAGGTGCTGGCGATCGGGCATCACCAGCGGTTTGGTGAGCTGCACGCCGAGCGGGAGGCGCTCAAGGCGGCGCGTGAGGCCGGCGTCGACGTCCGCGGCTGCACGGCGTACGTCACGCTCGAACCCTGCAGCCACCACGGCAAGCAGCCGCCGTGCTGCGACGCGTTGATCGAGGCGGGCGTGGGCAACGTCGTCATGGCGCGGCGTGATCCCGGGCCTGCGTCGTCGGGTGGTATTGAGCTTTTAGAGCCCGCGGGGATCGGTTGCCGCGTGAGCGAGGCGTCGGCGATGGCGGCGGCGCTGGCTGAGCCGTTCGTGAAGCGTGTGCTGACGGGTTTGCCGTGGGTGACGGCGAAGTGGGCGCAGACGATCGACGGGCGTGTCGCGACGCGGACGGGCGAGTCGAAGTGGATCTCGGGCGAGGCGGCCCGCCGACGCGTGCACGTGCGTCGTGCGCGCACGGACATCATGCTGACCGCGCTCGGCACGGTGTTGGCGGATGACCCGATGCTGACGCCGCGGGGCGTGCACGTGCGCCGGATGCCGCGGCGGGTGATCGTGGATCGCGATCTTGACATCCCGCTTGAGTCCGCACTGGTGCGCACGGCCGAGGACGTGCCGACGGTGATCGCGTGCGACAAGGTGCTGGCGAGGGCGAGCATTACCGAGAAGAAGCGCACGGCGTTGGAGGCGGCGGGGTGTGAGATCGCCGGCGTGCCGCAAGGGCCGGGGGGCGTGGACCTCCGGTTGCTCATGGAGCATCTCGTGCGCGAGTACGACGCGATGAACGTGATGGTGGAGGCCGGGCCGGGGTTGTTGGGGTCGCTGTTTGAGGCGGATCTGGTAGATGAGGCGGTGGTGTACGTCGCGCCGTTGCTGCTGGGAGACGAGATGGCGCGGTCGGTGATCTCGGGTCGCGTGGCGGCGTCGCTGGCGAATGGCAAGGCGATGCGGCTGGTGCGCATCAAGCCGATCGCGGGGGACGTGGAGCTGACGTATCGGCGCCCGCGGGTCGAGGATTTGATCGAGTCATAAGTGGGCGCCGTGGTCTGAGTGCAGCGAAGGCCACGATGAGCGGTCAACGGCGTGGCCTTCCTCGCTGCCCTCGTCAGACCACGGCACCTGACCCGTCAATCCGAAAGAAAGCGCAGTTGCGGCTGCACCTCGGCCTCGACCTCGACGCCCTCTGCCGGCACGAGCAGTTTGGTTCCTGGCTCGTGCGCGCCCCACTTGACGATCGCGAAGGCGATGGCGGTGGCGCCGAGCATGGGGCTGACGACGGAGCTGGTGATGGCGCCGATGACTTTGTCTTGATCGGTTTTCCTCAGGGGAGCGCCGGTCAGGGGTTGTCGTGGCTGGCCGTCGGCTTCCCTGGCGGCGTCGCCGGCGAGGCGCAGCGCGACGAGCGTCTGCTTGGGATGGCCCAAGCTGTGCATGCGTGCGACAACCTCTTGTCCCAGGTAGCAGCCCTTCGTGAAGCTGACGCGATCTTCGAGCACGCCGGTCTCGGCGGGTAGGGACTCGGTAGTGAAATCGAGATTGAACAGGGGTGTGCCGGCCTCGATGCGCGCGACGTTATAGGCGTGCCAGCCGCCGGGGCGGAGCCGGATCTTGGAGGCCAGGGGTGAGAGCTCGCCGGCCTGGGCCTGCTCGCTGTCGAAGCGGGCGGTCATGAGGCGATCCCACAGCTCGACCGCCCCCGCCCGATGGACGAGCAACTCGAATCCGGGCACGCCGGCGGTGTCGTGGCGATCGACCATGACGGTCTGGTCGCCGACCACGAGCATGCCCGCGGCGCCGTCGGGCATCTCGGTCGGCGACGAACCGAACAGCGGCCCGCCGATCGAGTCGAGCATCGCGCCGGCGGTTGGGCCGATCAGGCTGAGCCGGTGGTGCGAGGGGGTCTCGTCGGTGAGCTCGGCGTCTTCCATGATGAGGAACGACTGGAGGCCCTCGAGTGTTCTTTGAACGGCGTGCACGTCGAGGTCAAGGAAGGTCAGGTCGTCGAGGTTGGTGACGCGTAGGTCGGCGTCGATCCGTCCCTTGCGATTGAGCCAGAAGCTGCGCAGGCCGCCGAATTGGGGCATGTCCTTGAGCTCCTGGGTGATCATGTTGTTGAGAAACGCGAGGCGTTCGGGGCCCTTGAGCTGGATCGTGCCGCGGTCGGGGCGGTCGATCAGCAGGCATCCCTTTCGGAGTGCGGCGTACTCGAGGTCGATCTCGTCGCCGACGATCTCGGGGAGCTCGACGCCGAGTTCGGGCGGGCCGTAGACGGCCAGCGCGGCGCCGAGATCGAGCAGGTGTTGTCGGAGGGGGCTTGGGACGGTCATCTAGGAATGGTAGATGCGGCGGGCGCGGCGGTAGTCGATAGGCTTCGGTCCCATTTGAAGGAGCCCGCCGTGCCTGAGTTGAACGTCGATCTGCTGAAGCGTCTGTGCGAGACCCCCGGCGTGCCCGGGCGGGAGGAGCGTGTTCGAGCGCTCATCGAGAAAGAGATCAAGGGCCTGTTCGACGAGGTCGAGACGGACGCGCTCGGATCGCTGATCTGCACGCGATACCCGCGGTCGGCGTCGAAGTCGACCAAGAAGAAGACCTCGAAGGCGAAGGCCAAGCAGGTCGAGGGCGCCACGCGGGTGATGGCGTTGTGCCACATGGACGAGATTGGGTTCTATGTGTCATCGATCGATGACAACGGGTACCTGTTTCTGAACAACGCGGGCGGGTTCGATCCGCGGAACCTGTTCAGCCGTCGCGTGCTGGTGTGCACCGACGCGGGCGACTATCAGGGCGTGATGAACCCGGGCGGGCGACCGATCCACATCTCGAGCCCGGAGGATCGGACCAAGGTGCCCGCGGTCAAGGAGTTCTTTGTTGACACCGGGATGAGCGCGCGCGAGGTGAAGCGCAAGATCCAGATCGGGGACTACGTCGTGATGGACGAGCCGTTGATCGAGATCGGCGGCAAGATCGTTTCCAAGGCGCTGGATAATCGCGTGGCGTGCTGGCTGGGCATCGAGGCTGTGCGATCGCTCGCTCGGCTTGGTGGGCATCGGGCCGAGGTGGTGGTCGCGTTCAAGTCGCAGGAGGAGGTCGGCCTTCGCGGTGCAAAG